>JAVKGX010000002.1 GCA_031432545.1 Armatimonadota bacterium | reverse complement strand
TTTCGCGCATCTTCGCCTTGATCAGGGAGTGGCCGGTCTTGTAGAAGAACGGCTTGCCGCCCAGCCGCCGGATCTCATCCACCAGGGCCTGCGAGCACTTCACCTCTACGATGGCGTCCGCGCCGGGGTGCTTGGGGAGGATCTCGCGCCAGAACAGGATCATCAGCTGGTCTCCCCACACGATCGCGCCCTGGTCGTCGACGACGCCGATGCGGTCCCCGTCGCCGTCGAACGCGATTCCCACATCGGCACGTTCGGTCCGCACCGTCTGGATCAGGTCACGGAGGTTTCCCGGATCGACTGGATCCGGATGGTGATGGGGAAACGTCGGATCGCTCTCACAGTACAGGGGCAGCACGTCGACGCCCAAGTCGCGCAACGCGTCCGGTGCGATCACGCTTGCCGTGCCGTTTCCGCAGTCCACGACCGCGCGCAGCCGCCGTGCTCCCAGCCGGACCTTCTCCTGCAGCATCCGCCGGTAGGCGGGCTTGACATCGGTGGCGCGGACGGATCCGCGGGCGGTGACGTGCGCTTCGGATTCGACGAGCCGCCGGATCTCCTGGATTTGCTCCCCGTACAGGGTGCCGAATCCGTGCGCGAGCTTGAAGCCATTGTATTCGGGAGGATTGTGGCTGGCGGTGATCATGATCCCGCCGTCGATCCCCAGGTGCACGCGCGCGAAGTAGAACAGCGGCGTTGTCACCATCCCCAGGTCGGTGACCTCGCAGCCGGAATCGACAAGCGCGTCGACGACCGCGTCCCGTAGCTGCGGTGAGGAGGTGCGGTTGTCGTAGCCCACGACGACCGGGAGCCCCACGGCGGGCGAAGGGAGTCTGGAATGCAAATACGCGGCGAAGGCGCGCGCGATCGCCGCTGCGCCTTGCGGAGTGATGTCCTGCCCGAAGACGCCGCGGATGTCGTACTCGCGGAAGATCTCGGCTTTGACCATGGCGTCCTCCTCGACCCGACCCCGTCCCCAATGGGGGGGAAGGTGACTCACCGCGTGTGCCGGGCGTCATCGATCCCCTCTCGGTTCCGCTCCAAGCGATCCCCGCCGCCCACCGGTTCGGCTCGCCGCTATTGTACCCTGGTCGGGCCGCCGCCTGCGGCACACCCCGTCGCCGTGACGGGCGGCTCAGGGAGGGGGTTGCGGGACGTGTTGCTGGACTCTGGGCGAGGAGAACAGGTTGAAGGTAATCCAGAACTGCTGCTGGACCACGCGGTACGTTAGACCGACGTCCAGGCAGTCGCACCTCTTGCCGATGCTCAGGGCGAGGTCTTCGAACGCGCCGGTGGTCAGATTGTACTTCGCGAGGACGCCAAACCGCCACTCGCCCGGCGTGACGAAGCGCACGTCCCCGAGCAGTTTCGCGTGTTGCAACACGAAGTCGTACTGCACCCCGGCTGCGAATGCGAACCCGGTCGAGGCGTAGGCGTACGAAGCCGTGACGACGCTCTCGCGCAAGGGCGCGTCGAACAGGAACGGCGTGCTGCCGTAGATTTCCGACCACAAGTACGACAGCGAGAAGGTCGAGCGTGCGTCGACTCGATAGGCGAGCGTGGCACCCGCGGCGGGCACCAACAGCGTCCGGTCCGCGTAGACAGAGTAGCGGACGGATCCGCCCAGTGTCAGGGTCATCGCGTCGCCCAGTGCCCAGGATGCGCCGCCCACCCGGACGGTGGCTTCGAGTTTCGGACTCTCCGCGCCGGTCGCACGTTCGCGGTAGTATCCGGCGGAGGCTGCGAACGACACCGGAAGCAGCCCACCCCAAGGGGCGGTGGCGTAGCGCAGCTCGGCCGCCTCGTACAGGCGGTTTTCGGCATCCCGCAGGACACCGGCCAAGAACTCCGCGGACCAGGTCGGTTGCGCGTAGCGCAACCGGTTGTATCCCTCCCACCCCAGGGCGGTGTTGTAGCGCAGGTACGCCTCCCCGGCGACGTCTCCGAGCGGGTACGGGTAGCGCACCCCGACCCACAGACCGGACAGCCCGTCGTAGCCGCCCTCCGGACGCGGGAAGTTTCGGGCCGGTGCCTCCGGCGCCGCGTCGTCGAGGGGGATCTCGAACCGCGGGACCCGCAGGATGACCGCATCACCGGCGCGCAGCGCCGCATTCTCGGCGATCACCATACGCCCCGGGACGACCGTGACCCGCTCGGCCGTAACGCTGTACAAAGGGGAGGCAGGATCGCAGATGGTGACGAGCGCATCGAGCGCGCGAAACACTCCCTGCTGCAACTGCACTTCTCGTGCACGGTAGTAGACGGCGTCCTGGACGGCACGGACGTCGATCGCCTCCCCGGTCTGGTTGCGCAGGTCGTAGCGGAGCGCCCCTGCGGCCAGCCGCCGGTCCCCCTGGACCAGGATCACGCTTCCGCGTAGGAGGATTTCCTGACGATCCAGGTCCACCAGCGCGTAGTCGGCCCACAGCCGGACGTCGCGGTACTCGATGCGAACGTTCCCGGTGGCTTCGATGCGCCGCCCGGTGGTGTCGTACACGATCCGATCGGCCTCGACGACGACCGGCGGGATCTGGGCCGCAGCGGGAGCCGTGACGAGCAGCACGGCGAGTGCACAGGCGGCACGAGCACGACGCATGGAATCGTTACCTAACCTCCGTGTTCTTCACGTGCGACTGTGCCCGGCGACGGCGGGCACCAACGCGGAGGATAGCACACGGCCAGCGCACTATAATGACGTGGTGGACATTCTGATCGTGTCGAACGGGCCGGGCGAGGTCTGGGGATGGGCGTTTCCGCTGGCCCGGGCCCTCCGCAGCGTGCACGCGCGGGCGTCCGTGACGCTGGCCCTGCCGCCCTGTCAGTACGCGACCGGGCGGGAAGCCGACCTGGCGGCGCGATCCGGATTGTTTGACCGCATCGAGCCCCCCGCGCGCGTCGTGCGGCTGGTCCTGGGTGCAGGACATGTGCGGGCCGACTGCGTGGCCCACCTCGGTGGGGATCTGTGGTATGCTGCGCGTCTTGCGCGGCGCTGCGGTTGTCCTGCGGTGGCGTACGTCGAGCGCACGCTGATCGCCCGCCGGCACCGGGCGTTCGCATGGATCGCCACCAACACCTCCGAACTCGCACGGCAACTCGTCGCGCTGGGCGTACCGCAGACCAAGATCGAAACCGTGGGTGACCTGCGGGCCGACGCGCTGAACCTGATCGATCAACGCACCGACGGGCTCGGAGCAGACGTCTCCCTAGAAGGGGCCGACGGGCGGCGGCCCCTGCTGCTGCTTTTGCCCGGTTCGCGGCCGCGGATCTTCGAGGCGCTGGCGCCGCTGATGGTGGAGGTGGGCGAGGGCGTCCGCCGCCTGGTGCCAGAAACCGAGGTGGCGGTCGCGCCCTCCCCGTTTTTGTCCGAAGACCTGGTGCGCCACCGCCTCGACGGCGCCAGGGTGCGGGTCGTCACCGATGAATCCGAACGTCTGCAGGCGTTCCGGCGTGCGGCGCTGGCCCTGACGATCCCAGGCACGAGCACCGTGGAACTCGGGTTGCTGGGCACACCGATGCTCGTGTGGATGCCACTGTATGACCCGTCTCGGATCCCGCTCGAAGGGACCAAGGAGTGGGTGCTGCGGTTTCCGGTGATTGGTCCTGCGGTCAAGGGGGTCCTTCTGCGGCGCTACTTCCGGGCGGGGCGGTTCGTCGCGACCCCCAACCGTCTGAGCGGTCGGCCCCTCGTCGAGGAGGTCGTCGGGGACGCCCCACCGGACGAGGTGGTCCGCCGCGTCGCCGCGCTGCTGCGGGATCCCCAGCGGCTGCGGTCGATGCGACAGGGGCTCCGACGGCACTTCCCCGCAACCCCCGGCGCCGCCGAGCGCCTCGCCGGCGGGATCGTGGAGATCGCAGCATGACTCCGCCACACCCCAGGAGGATCGCCGGCGTGGAAACCGGACGACTCCGCGACACCCTGCTGCAGCCGGTACGCGGCGCGCTGTGGGAGGCCGCTCGCCCGCACCGCGGTCGGCTCGCACTGGCAGTGGTGTGCGTGCTGGCCGTGACCGCCGCGGGTCTGGCCGTGCCGCTCCTGTTCGGGGACACCGTCGACCGCATCGTCGCCACCGGCGATCTTGCGGTCCTCGGACACGCAGCCCTCGTCGTCTTGGGTGTCTTCGCGCTGCGTACACTGTTCCTATATGGACAGATCTACTTCAACTTTGCCTTCGCCCACATGTCCACGGCGGCGCTGCGCGACCGGATCTTCTGGCGGATGCTGCGCTGGCCGGTCGAACACGTCGGTACGTGGCGCAGCGGAGAGATCATGTCGCGCTCTCTGCACGACACGCAACTCGTGCACACCCACCTGCTGGTCGGGCTGGTGGACTTCATCGGGACCGCCGCAACGCTGCTGGGGACGATCGCGATGCTGTTTGTCCTGGAGTGGCGCCTGGCCTCGGTCACGCTCGTCATCCTCCCGGTGGTCGCGCTGGTCGCGCGCCACTTCGGAGGCCAGATCCAAGCCGCCTCCGAACGTGCACAGCAGGTGGTCGCAGACCTCGCATCGCGGGTGCGGGATGTCATCGCCGGCGCCCGCGTCGTGCGCGCCTTCGTCCAGGAGGCTCGGGAGCGGGAACGCTTCGCGCGCGAGAACCGCGCGCTGCTGGGCGAACAGATCCGCATCAGCCGCCTGATCGCCTTTGAGGTCTCGGCCGTCACGATGGCTACCGCGCTCGGCCTGGTGGCCTTCCTGTGGCTGGGCGGACAACTGGTCGCCTCGGGCACGATGACGCCCGGGGCGCTCGTCGCGTTCGTCGCCTACGTGGCGCTTGCGGTCGAGCCAGGAGTGAACCTCACGAGGATCTACAGCAACGTGCGCCAGGCGCAAGCCGCCCTCGAACGGATCGAGGAGGTGCTGCGGGTCCCGGTCGTCCTGGAACCGTGGGGCGCCCGGGAAGTTCCCTCACCGCTGGGTGAGATCGTCTACGACGACGTGTGGCTGGCCTACGAGCCCGACCGGTGGGCGCTGCGCGGCGTCTCGTTGCGCATCGATCCCGGCGAGCACGTCGCACTGGTGGGCCCCAGCGGCGCCGGCAAGAGCTCCGTGGTCAACCTGCTGCTGCGCTTCTACGACCCCACGCGCGGGCGCATCACCGTGGGCGGCGTCGACCTGCGCGAGGTTCGGGCGGACTCGCTGCGGCGGCGGGTGGCCTACGTCCCCCAGGAGACGATCCTCTTCGGCGGCACGGTGCGCGACAACATCGCCTACGGTCGCCCGGACGCTCCGTCCGAGGAGGTCGTGCGGGCCGCTCGGGCCGCCAACGCTGACGAATTCATCCGGGCCCTGCCCAGAGGCTACGATACCGAACTCTCCGAAGCCGGCCTGAACCTCTCCGGCGGTCAGCGGCAGCGGCTGGCGATCGCGCGGGCGCTGTTGATGGATCCGGACGTGATCGTCCTGGACGAGGCGACCTCGTCCCTCGACGCGGAGTCCGAGTTGCTGGTGCAGGAGGCCATCGACCGCCTGATGCATGGACGCACCGCACTCGTGATCGCACACCGCCTGAGCACGGTGCGTCACGCCGATCGAATCGTGGTGCTGGACGAAGGCCGGGTGGTCGAAGAAGGTTCGTACTCGGCGCTGATGGCTGCCGGCGGCGCGTTCAGGACGCTCGCCGAAGGACAGCTGCTGTCGGAGGGTAGCGAGCAGCCCGTCCTCCACGGACCTCCCACACCGGGACGGGGTGAGCCGTGAAGCTGTCCGTCGTCGTCCCGACCTACAACCGCGCCGAGATCCTGCGCGTCTGCCTGCGGTGTCTGACGGAACAGACGCTGTCCCGCGACCGCTTCGAGGTCCTCGTCGTCGACGACGGCTCCGACGATCATACCCGGCAGGTGGTGACGGCCTTCGAAAGCGACCTCCATATCCGCTATCTCAGGCAGCCGGAGAACCGGGGACGGGCCGCGGCCCGTAACCGCGGAATTCGGGAGGCCGCCGGTGAGGTCGTCGTCTTCGTGGACAGCGACGTCTTCCCCACGCCCGGGTTTCTGCGGGCGCACGCCGACGTCCATGCGCGCGGCGAGCGGGTCGTCGGCCGCGGACCGCTGATCCTGACCGACAGGGCGGACGGCAGGTTCGCCAGGGGCAGGCTGATGCGGGACGCCTCCCCCGCGTTCTTGGACACCGCGAACGCCTCGGTTCGCCGATCGCACCTGCTGGCGGCCGGCGGGTTCGACGAGGGCTTCCGCCGGTACGGGTGGGAGGACGTGGACCTGGGGATCCGCCTGCGGCGGCTGGGCCTGCGGCGCGTGTTCTCTGCCCGCGCGCTGGCCTATCACTACCAACCTGCGCCGTCGGCTGCGGCCCTGCCAGCTCTGTTGCACAAAGAAGAAGAGCGCGCGGGTACGGCGGTGCGGTTCTTGCGCAAGCACCCGGGGTGGGCAAGCCGCATGGTCGTGCAGCTGACTCCGCTCCACGGCGCCGTCGTTCAGGTCATGACGCTGGGAGGCGTGGTCAACGAGCGCACCCTGCCCGGGATCCTACAGAGAGTTGGGAACCGTTTCCTGCGCCACCTGCTGCTGCGGGGCGTCCTGAACCGCCACTACCTCAAGGTGCTCAGACGGGAATGGAACCGCACGGCCACCGTACGGGCCACGCAGATGTAACAACGGCGGCCGTAACCGCCCCCTCCGGACCGTTCCCGCACGGCAGCCCACCCGCGGCGCCGGCGGGCGGCTGGTCGTCGGCGCGGGACGCCATCCTCTGCGCGACCGCCGCACTGCTCTCCCCGGGATACGCCCTCGTCGGGGCGGTCTTGCTGTTCGTGGTGCTGGTCTTCGAAGCGATCGCCTGCCGTCGCAACCCCTGGGAGCCGACCCCGATCGACCCCCTGATCGTGGTGTGGATCGGGGCGGTCACCGCCTCGGCGTTGATGTCTGACCACCGCACGCTGGCGGTGCTCAACAGCGCGCTGCTCGCACTGGGCATCATGCTCGGCTGCGCCCCGATGACACGTACCCTGCACGAAAGACCCAGGTTCGTGCGCGCGCTGTACACGTGGTGGGTCGCCGGCGGCGCCGTCGCCGGCGTGATGGCCATCGTCCACTTCGCGCGGGGTGGCACCGGCGGGCGTGGGGAGCTGCCCCAGCTGGGGTTCAACGCCACCGGCACCGTCCTGCTGATCGCCTCGCTGCTCGCCCTGACGCTGCTCGTCACCGGCCGCGGCCGCACGACGTACCTCGCGGCGGCGGCACAGCTGCCGATCCTCGCAGGGCTGGCGAGCACCATGAGCCGGGGCGCGTGGCTGGGCTGGTGGGTCGGCGTGTTCACCCTGCTGGTCATGGCGCGGGTCGGCACCCCATCCATGCGGCGGCGCGCGTGGGCAGCCGCAGGAGTGCTCGCGGCGGCCGTGCTCGTCGCGGTGGCGGCGCATCCCGACCTCTTGCGGCGTGCCAGGTCGACGCTGACAGCCGAAGTGAACCGTGACCGCCTCCTGCTGTGGCAGGCGTCGTGGCGCATGTTCGCCGACCACCCCTGGTGGGGTGTCGGGTTCGGGGCGTTCGTCCACGTCTTCCCCGGCTACCGCTTGCCGGGCGATCCCAACGAGTTTCCGCCGTTCGCGCACAACCTGCTGCTCAGCATGGCGGTTGAGACCGGCGCACCGGCCGCAGCAGCCTTCCTCGCGTTGATCGTGGCAATCGCGTGGGTGGGCGCGTCCCGGAGCCTGCGGGGTCCCCCCGAGCACGGGATGCTGCGGGCCGGTGCGACAGCGGCGTTTGCCGGAGTGATGGGCCACCAGATGGTAGACGGGACGTTGCAGGCGTTCCACCTGGGCTTTGCGTTCTGGTTCCTCGTCGCGGTGATGGTGGCGCCACCGGACCGTGCGCCTCAGGAAGCCTCTTCGCAGAACGCCGTCGATCTCCGTCCCACGAATCCGCCCCGATGACGAGGATCTCCGTCGTCATTCCGACGCACAACAGCGCACACGTGCTGGGCACGACCCTGGATCACCTGGCGCGCCAGGACTACCCGCCCGACCGGTTCGAAGTCGTTGTCCTCGACGACGGATCGACCGACGATACCCAACGAGTCGTCCAGGCGCGGTCCGCAACGCTTCCGGTCCGCTACGTGTACCAGCCCAACGCCGGCCGGGCCGCGGCGCGCAACGCCGGCGCGCGAGCGGCACGCCATCCGGTGATCCTGTTCCTGGACGCCGATGTCTGGGCCGAACCCGACCTCCTCCGCCAGCACGCCAAGCACCACGACGGCGGCGAGCGCGTGGGGGTACAGGGGCCGAGTCGGACGCATCCGGCCTCCCGCACCAACCCCTTCATGGAGGTCAAAGAACTGTTCCCCGATCTGACGCCCCGACGCCGACGAGACCTCTCCCCCTACCACGTCATCACGCGCAACTTCTCCGTGCGCGCCGACGACCTGTGGGCGGTGGGCGGTTTCGACGAGTCGTTCACCGGCTACGGGTGGGAGGACATCGAACTCGGACTGCGGCTGCGCAGGCACGGTGTGAGCCTGCGCTGGGAGCCGGCCGCGATCAGTTGGCACCACCACGTCGAAGACCTCCCCACGGCGCGCCGCAAGCAGACCGAATCCGGAGCCGGAGCGGTGTATTTCTGGCGCAAGCACGGGTCGCCGTTCGGGTTGGGCATGTTCTTGGAACTCCACCCGCTGATCCGGCCGCTGAAGTGGGTCGTCTACCGCAGCGGGCTGTTCACGCCGTGGATCCGCGTCGTCCTGCGCGCCGCCGAACGGCGACTGGAGCGCGGGGCCGGATGGCGCCGGCGCCTGTGGCTGCTGATCGCCAGCGAGTGCTACAACCACATGCTGTGGGAGGCATACTACGAGGGGGTGTGGCGGGCGCTGCGGCAGGGACCGCCGACGGCCCACCCCGCACCACGCGGCGCCGACCGCCGAACGCACGTCCTCATCGTCTCCAACGGATACGGAGAGGACCTGATGGGTGCGGTGCTGGCGCGCGAACTGGTTGCGCGCGGAGCCGCGGTGTCCGCCTACCCGCTGGTCGGCATGGGCCACGCCTACCACGCGATCGACGTCTCGGTGCTGGATCCGCGCCGCACGCTCCCGACCGCGGGCTTCGGGTTTCGCACCGGCGTGCGCGAGGCGTGGCGCGACCTCCGCGCCGGATGGATCCGGCTCACGCTCGCGCAGCGCAGGACCCTGCGGGCGATGCGAGGCGCCGTCGACCGGATCGTGGCGATCGGCGACGTCTTCTGCCTGTGGATGGCCGCCGCCGCAGACCCCGGACGGGTCGTCTACGTTCCCACCGCCAAGTCGGAACGCAACGATCCCCACCTCGGCTTCGAGATCGCCATGATCCGGCGGCTGGCCGAGTCGTCCTTCCCGCGCGACGAGCTCACGACCCGGCGGTTCGCGGCTGCTGGGTTGCGCGCGGAGTACGTCGGCAACCTCATGATGGACTGCCTGCAGCCTGACGGCGACGACTTCGGTCTGCCTCTGCACGCACCCGTCGTCCTGCTGCTCCCGGGCAGCCGCGCCGACGCGCCCGCCAACCTCCGTCTGCTGCTGGAAGCCGCGGCGCGCGTGGCCGCGGTGCGCGACGACGTCGCGTTCCTCTGCGCGCTGTCCCCGACCGTCCACAGCCGGACCCTCGCCGAGAAGGCCGGCGCGGTGCTCGCCGGAGATGAGATCCGCGTCCTCGATCGGCAGGGACCGGCCGTCCAGCGCGGTCTGTCCGTCCGCCTCACACGCCGCTTTGCCGACGCCGCCGTGCGCGCGACGGTCGTCTTGGGAATGGGCGGCACCGCCAACGAACAGGCCGCTGGCTTGGGCAAGCCGGTGGTGGCCTTTCCCGGTCCGGGCCCGCAGTTCACGCGCAGGTTCCTCGCGCTGCAGGCGAAGTTGTTGGGCGAGGCCCTCGTCCCCGTCGCGGATCCGGCGCAGGCCGCCGCCGTGGTGTTGCGCCTGCTGGCCGATCCCACCGAACGCACCCGGCGCGGCGAGGCCGGTCGGGCAAACATGGGGACACCCGGAGCGGCAAAGCGCATGGCCGACCGCATCCTCGGCCCGTAGGACTTTCGATACGCGCCGGCCAATCTCAAGGGGGGTAAGCAACCGCTCCGTCGGCGCGCCCTGTGTGGCGGCACGCGATAGCAGAGTGTGCGGCGGAATCTGGGGCCGATCTTGCCTGGATATGCAGGCGATGCTTTGACCTCACAGGACGAAGTCGACTCCGTCCTGTGGAACTACCCCGAGTTCGATACCCCGGAGGAAGTCGAGGCGGTCTTCCGCGCCCAGCGCCGACTGACCTTCGGACATGCGGCTTTGTTCTTCGCGGGGACGCTCCTCCTGCCGGTGCTGCAGGCGCTTTGGGATCCGTGGGTGACGCTGCCCATCTGGGGCGGACTCACGCCCGCGTTCGTCGCGGCCACCATCGTCTACCCGCTGTTTTGCGTTCTCCTGGCGATCTCGTACACGATGCGGGCCAACCGCCTGGAGGAAGACCTGCTCGAACGCCATCGCGACGACTCCCTCCGCCCGGGTAGCTGGGCGCCGCCCGGAGGTCGGTGACGTGCAGACGGCCGCTCTGGCGACCACGCTGGGCGTGATGGCGGCCGCGCTGGTGCTGTCGTGGTATGCGCGCCGGCAGGCCAGCACACGGCTCGAGTTCTACCTGGCCAGCCGCACGGTGAATGCCTCGCTGAATGCCTCGGCGGTGTGCGGCGACTACTTCAGCGCCGCGTCGTTCTTGGGTGTAGCGGGGGCCGTGTACGCATCCGGGCTGGACGGCGTCTGGTTCGGGGTGGGGTTCGCCGGCGGCTTCGTGCCTCTGCTGCTGTTCACCGCCAGTCCGCTGCGGCGCTTCGGGGAGTACACCCTGCCGGATTACTTTGCAGCTCGGTTCGATTCGGCCGCTGCCCGGCTGGTCGCCGTCGCGCTCGTGCAGATCATCGTCCTGTTCTACCTGGCTCCGCAGATGGTCGGTGCCGGGACGGTGTGGGAACTGCTGGTCGGAGGCGGGGTCCTGGGCCTCAGCCCCTACGCCACCGGCGTGACGGTCACCGCCGTGGCGATGATCGCCTTCAGCATCCTCGGCGGCATGCGGGGGATGACCTGGAACCAGGCGCTGCAGTTCTGGATCATGCTGTCGGCCGTCGCGCTCGTGCTCGCATTCGCAGCCGCCGCCGGTTTCAGCTACACTCGGGCGCTGCGGGATCTCAGCGCCGGACCGCTGGTCAATCCGGAGCGCTGGCGCGTGGCCGACCTGCTGCGCCCGGATCCCGACGGCCGGCTTCCGGTCGAGGTCGCCCGCTCGGTGATGCGCGAGGCGTACTGGCAGCAGCACATCGCACCCCGGCTGGCGGATCCCGATGCCGAGGTCGTGGTGTTGATGCCACAGCGCAGCCGCCTACGGGCCGAACCGGCGGTATTCAACCGTCCGGGACACCTGTACACGCCGCTGGACCATGCGTCGCTGCTGCTGACGCTGGTCCTCGGGACCGCGGGGTTGCCGCACGTCGTGATGCGCTTTTACACGAACCCCACGGGCCCGATGGCTCGCCGCACCACGGTGTACGTCGTGCTGTTCACCAGCGCGTTCTACTGGCTGGCGAGCGCGGCCGGCGTGGCCGGACGCACGCTCACCCCCGCCCTGTCCGACGACAACGTGGGCGTGGGGTTGGCGGTCCAGGTCGTGGACGGGCTGCTGATGCACCCCGATCAGGTGCTGCCCTTCCTCGCGCAGAGTCTGGGAGGCAGCATGCTGCTGGGGTACGTGGCTGCGGGTGCCTTCGCGGCGATGCTGTCCACCATCGGCGGGTTGCTGCTGGCGTCGGCGGCGTCCTGGGGCCACGACGTCTTCGAGCAGTTCCTGCGACCCGACGCCCCAGAACGCCTCCGAGTGCGCGTCGCCAAGATCGCGCTGGTGGCGATGGCCCTGGTGGCTTTGGCCGTCGGCCTCGCGATCCCCCGTGTCGCCCTATTCCGTGCGTTTCCGGCGGTGATCGCCCTGATGGTCAGCTGGGCGTTCGCGGTCTCGGCCAGCGGCCTCGTGCCGGTGCTGGTGGCCAGCATCTGGTGGAAGGGGGTCACACCGCGCGGAGCCATCGCGGGGATGATCACCGGCGGCGGCGGATGTCTGCTCCTGCTAGGCGCCGACCTCCTGCGCATCCTGGACGGACCGACGCCGCCTTTTCTCGGGGGGCTCACGGGATTCTCCCTGCCGACGCTGTACACGGCGCCTGTCGCCCTGCTCGTCATGGTGGCAGTCTCGCTGGCGGACCGCCGCAACGTGCCGCAGCACGTGGGCGAGATCTGGCTGCGGCTCCACGGCACGGCCCGCGAGCGTCAGGAACGGCTGCTCGAGCAGCTGGGAACGGGGGCGGTCCCTCCGACCTGACCTCCGACGCCCGCCGGGGTCAGGGTTCGCGCAGTCCGAGGCAGCGGCGTACCACGGGGGCTAGAGCCCGACTCACCGGGATCTCCGTCCGTTCGGCGTCGTCGACCACCAGCCCGATGTTGCCTTTGAAGTACGGTACCACCTCGCGTACCTTGGCGAGGTTCACGAGGAACCTGCGGTGCACGCGCAAGAATCCGTGCGGCCGCAGTCTCGCCTCGAGTTCTCTCAGCGTGAACCGACAGCCCAGCCGCTCCCGGTGCAGCTTCAGGTAGACTTGCTCGGCCTCCGCGTAGGCGAAGGCGATCTCCTCGGGCGGCACGAGCACGGTGACGTCGTGGCGGTGCGCGGGGATGCGCGCCGGTGAAGGGGCGGCCCGCTCGGTGGCGCCCTTCGGAGGCGGATGGGCCCCCAGGCGCTCGAGCACGTGTGCGATGCGTTCCTCGTCGAACGGCTTGAGGAGGTAGCCGGCGGCGCCGACGTCGAACGCGTCGACGGCGTACTGTGAATACGCCGTCGTAAACACCACGTGCGGACCACCGCTGGCCGCCAGTTCGCGCGCCAGATCCAGCCCGCTGCGCCCGGGCATCTCGATGTCCAAGAACACCACGTCGTAGGGTACCGCCGCGATCAGCTTGCGTGCCTCGTCCGCGGTGGCCGCCTCGCCGACGATCTCCACGTTGGGGAAGTGGGACAGTTGCGCCCGGAGTTCTCTCCGCGCCGGGTACTCGTCGTCGACGATCAGTGCGCGCATCATGCCCCCCACCTCACGACGTCACCCACCGACCTGACGCCCAGCCTGTTCACCAACACCAAAAACAGCTCCGCCGTCGCCACCGCGTCGGTGGCGGCGTCGTGGCGCGGATACCGGGGAAGCCCCACCCGCGCGCGCGCCCGCCCGAGCTCCACAGGCACCGTGCCACTTCGGCCAAACAGCCAGCGTAGCCTGCCGTCGAGCCGCTGCAACAGGCGCACGGTGTCGACCACCGGCCCGGGGGGCCAGGAGATCCCGGCACGTTCGTAGCCGCGCCGGAGGAACGGGACGTCCACGCTGGCCCCGTGCACCACGAGCACGCCGCCGCGCAGCCGGCGATCCACCTCGCGCACCACCTCCGGCCACGCGGGTGCGTCGGTCAGGTCGGCGGGTACGATGTGGTGCGCACGCGAACCGCGCCACCGCGCCGTCTCTCGCTCCAGCCGGACGAAGCTGCGGTACAGGTCGGCGCAACAGACGACGCCTCCGTGCACCGGCACCACACCCACGGAGAGGACCTCCGCGCGTGCAGCGTCCAGATCCGACGTCTCCAGGTCCAGGCACCAGTAGACCGCTTCGTGCCAGGGACTGCGAACCCCCTCTGCCCGACGGAACCCCACGCTTGTCAAGGTCTCTGCCTCCGGACGGCCCGCGCGAGCCGTCACGCCCACAGACCCATGTGGAATCGGTGCCGGATCCCCTCCTGCGCCTGGCGGACGAACCAGAGCGCGTGGCGGAGGTTGCGCCGCTCTCCCGGCGACAGCGCGTCCAGTGCGATCTCATTGCCCGGTTTGTCCCCTCGCTTCCACGCGGCCAGCTGGGCACGCAGGCGAAGCCGCATGGCCAGTTCGAACGCATCGACGAGCCCCTCGGCGTCCTCGCGGCTGAGCAGGCCGCTCTCGGACGCCGAGCGCAGTCTGCGAATGGTGTTGCGCTCCCGCGTTGCGCCTTGCAGCGCCAACAGCCGGCCGATGCACACCACCGGCGCGATCGCACCGGTCTTCAGATCCAGTCTGCCCTCGTGCGTCTGTAGCCGACGGAACGGGCCCAGCGGTGGCCGGAACTGGACGCAACCGCGGGCGAGGTGGGCCACGAACAGGCGGTTGTTGCGGGCGCCGGCGACCGTCCGCTCCAGAGGTTCCAGATCGAGCTCGCCGCCGGCGCTGCGGAAGTCGAAGAACACATGGGCGTTCAGGAGGTTCTCGCCTTCCGGTCGCCGCATCCACATCGTGAAGCGCTGCACCCACTCCGCCAACGGGCCGTGCCAGTTGATCGCCATGTAGCCGCCGGGACACGGAGGAAACCCAGCCGTCGCCAGACGACGCGACACGGCCTGGGCGAAGCGCACGAAGTACGGCTCCTCGCCCTGCCCACCGTACACCAACGCATTGTCCTGATCGGTGGGCAGGATCTGCTCCTGCCTGCCCTCCGATCCATACACCATCCACGCGTAGGGAACCGGGGGCGCCCCCAGTTCGGCCTCCGCCTCGCGCAGCACGCGACGACACAGGGCGTCGTGGAGGCGCGAGACGGTCTGGCACAGAGCAGCGATCCCCACGCCGGCCTCCATCAGCGAGGAGGCCACGGAGGCGACCTCGTCCGCATACCGGTCCAGGCTGCCTTCCTCCAGCCGCTTCAACACGAACAGCGGGCTGCGAGCCTGCAGCTGCATGAGGTCGGTATCGGTGACCATGCCCACGACCTGCCCGTCGCGAAGGACGGGCAGATGGTGGATGCGCCTCTCGAGCATCTCCATGAGCACCGCGAAGACCGGCGCATCGGCCGGGATGGTGTGCGCCGGACTCGTCATGATCGCATCCACGGGGGTGTCGGAGCCCAGCCCGCGGGCCAACACCTTCGAGCGCAGGTCGCGATCCGTCACGACGCCTGCGACCTCGCCCAGCGCCACGCTGTCGGTGCCTGGCTGGGCCCGCGCCACCACCAGTGAGCTGACGCCCTCTTCGGCCATCCGGCGCGCCGCCTCGCCGACCGTCACCCCAGGTGTCACCCACACCAGGCGCCTGCGCACGAGGCTGCCCACGGGCACGAACAGGCCAGCGGGCGGTTCGTCGCGCACACTTTCCGCGGTCGCCCGCACCCGGGCGACGAGCTCTGCTGGCCATCGGTACACGAGCAGGTCTTCCTCGGCCGTGACCTCCGCCGGCAGCCCGCCGAAAGGACGCTCCCCTCTGCCGAACGTCTCGCCTTCCTCCAGGTGCACGCTCTCTCCGGCGGGGGTCGCGACCTTCACCGCACCCCTTCGGATCAGGTAGACGTGCGGGGTCTGCGCGTCCCAGTTCACGACCACCCTTCCCTTTGGGAAGAACAGGATCTCGAGCTGGCCTTCCAGTTGCGCGACCGCAGCACGGGATAGCCTGCCGAACGGTGCGGTGCGGCGGACGAACTCCATGGGATCCATGGCGGCCACCGAGCGCTCACCGCATGGGTAGCCTGAGGTGCACCGTAGTACCCCTGCCGGGCGTGCTCTCGATCTCGAGGCTGCACGCATCACCGTACAGCCTCCGCAGGCGCTCCCGCACGTTGGCCAGCGCGACCCCACCCCGGACGCTCCGCGGCATCGCTTCGCCGGGGTGACCGTGCAGGATCTCCTCCACCCGCTCCGGCGGCATCCCGACACCGTCGTCCCGCACGGTGATGTGCACACGCAGCAGCAGGAGGTCCAAGCGAGCACGGATCTCCAGCGTGCCGGGCCCGTTCTTGGGCGCGATGCCGTGCCGCACCGCGTTCTCCACCAAAGGCTGAACCGACAGCGCCGGCACGCCCACCTTGAGCACCTGGGGATCGATGTCGTAGGTCACCCGGAGCCGGTCCCGGAAGCGCGCCTGCTCGATGAAGAGGTAGTCGCGGATGTACTGGTATTCGTCTGCGAACGGGATGATCTGCCCTCCCAGCTGCATGTTCATCCGAAAGAGGTCCGCCAGGCGCAGCAACAGCCTGCGGGCCATCTCCGGGTCGTCGCGCATGTAGCTGACGACGGTGTTGAGCGTGTTGAAGAAGAAGTGCGGGTTGATCTGAGCCTGCAGCGCCCGCAACTCCGCCTCGGCGGCCAGACGGGCCTGCTGGTCCATCTGCGCCAGCGCCAACTGCATCGCCAGCAGCCGCGCGAACACCTCGGCCGCCCGCGCGACTTCGTTCACGGACTCGCCGTTCCCCGAGACCACGAACCCGAGCGCTCCCAGGACGTCTCGGCGGTAGACCAGCGGCGCCGCAACCACGGCCACCCCCGACAGCGCCCGGCGCACCGCGCCGCCGCGGCTTCTGACATCCCGCAGGACCTGCCGCACCACCTCCACGACCTGCGGGTCTTCGAAGGCGGGCCCCTCGGAGGCCAGCACCTCCTGGCGCTCGGCGACGACGACGCCGCGGACGTTGTCCAGCTGCGCGAGCATCCGGACGGTCTCTCGCGCAGTCTCCCGGTTCAGCCCCTCTCGCAGCACCGTCAACGGGTCCGAGATCCCGCCCAGCGCGGCGGCGCTCCGCTTGCCGTGGTAGCCGAGGTGGGCCATGCTCAGACGTCCCACCACCACGGCGAGTACCGCATTGAACAGTCCCACCGCCACCGCGAGGGAAAGCGGATCCGCGCGGACCATGGAGTAGAGGACGATCGTCTCGAGGACCGTCAGCAACGCCGCGCTGGCCGCCGCGACCCGGAGCATGACGTGGACCCTCCGACGCGCAGTACTTTGACGGAGGGCACAGCCAAACCCTCCCCAGCGGCCCAGCGAATTCCCGTTTCGGCGACAATCCCCCGGCCGCCCGCGCGGGCGCAAGGCCCGTTCACCGTCGCGAGACCACCGTTCACCGCACCGTTCACCCGCACGAAACACCCGGTCGACGTCGGGGGTGCGACGGCTCACCCCCTCTCCGAGCCGGTTCGCCCGGCAAACCGCCGCGCTGAGGCCGCAATCGTTGACCTGCTCGGTGTGCGGTCTTACCGAAGGGGTGGGGGCTGTTCGCAAACCCGAAGCCCGCGCCGGCGGGCGACGAGGCGGGCGACGACAGGGGGGTGCGCATGGCGAAGACCGTCGAACATCCCGAAGAGCATCTGCCCGACGACCTCAAGAGCTGGTACTGGCAACGCCTGGTCCGGATCACCTTCTGGTTCTTCCTGTTGTGGAGCGTGATCGCCGTCTGGTGGCACATCCCGGCGCCGCACGCCTGGCGGAACGTCTTGATCTTCGGCAACATGCCGCTGCACTGGTACCTGGCCGCGTTCATGAGCATCTGGGTCGGTGTCGCGATGATTTTCGTCTACCACGTGGCGATGAGCCGGGTCGAACGCGGCCTGCGCGAGCGGGCCCTGGAAGAGTGGGAACGGCTGCCCGACGACGTCCGGCTCGAACTCGGTGCGGCCGGGACGCCCAGCGGCGCGAGCCACGAGCCGTGAGGAGGAGACCGGCATGCGGATCCATCCCGAGGTCTATCGCGTCCTGATCCCGAGCATCGCCGCCTACATTGCGATCACAGTCGTCCTCGGGGCGTTCAACCCCAGGATCGCCGCCGGCTGGATGGTGATCGGATCGATTTTCATGTACATCTCGATCGCCTACGTCGCCCGCGGCACGACCGCACACGCGATGTACGTCGCCGAACGGCGGATCCCGCCCGTCGTCAACGGGGCCGCCACCGCCGCGGACTGGATGAGCGCGGCGAGCTTCCTATCGATGGCCGGTGCGATCGCGCTGCTGGGATATGACGGTCTGCCCTACATCATCGGCTGGACGCTCGGCTACACGATCCACGCCTTCTTCATCGCACCCTACGTCCGCAAGTCCAACACCTGGACGGTGCCCGACCTGGTGGAGACCCGCGCCGGCGGCTACGGACCGGCGCGGGTTATCGCGGTGATCATGCTGTTCATCACGTCGCTCACCTACCTCACCGCGCAGCTGGTGGGCGCCGGCGTGGTCTTCTCGCGCTTTTTGGGTATCCCCGCGCAGATCGGCGTGTTCGGAGCCCTGTTCGGCATGGGCATCTACGCCGCCAGCGGCGGCTGGAAGAGCATCACGTGGACGCAATTCGCGCAGTACATCGTGTTGATCATCGCCTACCTCGGGGCGGTGTTCATCGTCGCCAGCATGCTCGGCCTGTTCAAGCCGCTGCCCTGGTTCGGTTACGGGGATCTCATCCAGTCGCTGCAGAGTCGCGAAGCTCAGTTCGGACAGACCCCCTGGACCACGCCGTTCGCTAAGCCGCTGGGGGGCGCTTCGGGTCAGGTCAACTGGATCCTCTCCGCTCTGCTGCTGATGCTGGGCACCATCGGGTTGCCGCACATCCTCATGCGCTCGTACACGACGCCGACCGCGTCGGCGGCGCGCCTCAGCGTCGGCTGGGCGCTGTTCTTTATCGGCCTCCTGTACTGCACCGCGCCGATGTACGCGGCGATGGCCCGCCACGCCTTCAGTGGCCTGTGGGGTCGTCCGATCGCGGAGGTTCAGGCGGTGCCGTGGGTGGCGAAGTTCCTTCCGACGGGGCTCATCCGGATCGAGGACGCCAACGCCGACGGGATCCTACAGCCTGTCGAGCTCAGCTTCCACGGCGACATCGTCGTGATCGGCATGCCCGACATGTGGGATCTGGCCTGGTGGATCGCTCCGTTCGTGGCGGTCGGCGGCCTGGCGGCGGCCCTGAGCACCGCCGACGGCCTGCTGATGGTCATGACGACCGGCGTGACGCGCGACATCTACCACCGGTTCATCAACCCCAACGTCAGCGAGCAGCAGGAAATCCGCCTGACCCGGATTCTCGTCATGGTCCTGTCGGTCCTGGCAAGCTTCCTCGCGTTCCTGGCGATCAACGATCCGCGGTTTGCCTTCTACGTCGCCCTGCTGGTCGGCTGGGCGTTCGTGTTCGCCGCCGCCAGCTTCACGCCCGCAGTGGTTCTGGGAACATTCTGGAAACGGCTCAACCGCTACGGGATCATCTGGGGCATGGTCGCGGGCATGGCCACAGCGCTCCCCTACGTGCTGGCAGTGGGCGTCTTCGGTGCCCCTCCGTGGTCTCTGTTCGGTCAGCCCATCGGCACTCTCGCCTGGGGCTGCATTGCGTTCGCGGTCAACCTGGTCGTGTCGGTCATCGTCTCCCTGATCACCCAGCCGGAGGGCCGGGCGGTGATGCAGTTCGTCGACCGCATGCGCCTACCCGATCTGGCGCACATGCCGGCGGTGGCGGGTGGGTCCGACGGCGGGGAGGAGGCGCGCGGTTCGTCGAGCGCGACGTAGGGCAAACAAACGGCAGCCGGCATTCCGCTTCTCGCCTCACCCCGGACTGCCGGCTGCCTCCACGGTAGGCGGCGGATCCATGTCCGAGGCCGTTCGCGGAGTGTCGAGCCTGGTGCCGCCCCAGGTCCGGGCCCTCGACGAGCATGCGCGCGCGGACCCGGCCCGCTTCTGGGAACGCGTCGCTGAGGGTCTGCCCTGGCTTTCCCGCTGGCAGACGGCCTTCACGCAGCACGGCACGAGCTTCCGCTGGTTCTCGGGCGGGCTGACCAACCTCGCCCGCAACTGCCTGGACCGCCACGTCGCGTCGGGCCGGGCCGGGCATGCGGCCCTCGTCTACGCGAACGAGCGCGGCGAGCGCCGCGTGTACACCTACGCGCAGCTGCTCTACGAAGTCGAGCGCCTCGCCGCAGCCCTGCGCGGCGCCGGGATCCGCAAGGGCGACCGTGTCACGATCTACATGCCGACCTGCCCCGAGGCCATCGCGGCGATGCTGGCCTGCGTTCGGATCGGGGCCATCCACTCGGTGGTGTTCGCCGGTTTCGGCGCCGGCGCACTCGGAGAGCGGATTCGGGCCAGCGGTTCGCGACTCGTCCTCACCGCCGACGTGGCCTACCGCAAGGGCGGCGAGGTGCGTCTGAAGGAGATCGTCGATGCGGCGCTGCGCGAATCCGGAGGGTCGGTGGAGCGCGTCGTGGTCCTGCAGCGCACGCCCGACGGTGTGCAACTCGAGCCCGGCCGCGACGTGCCGTGGGGCACCTTCCTCAATGGGGCCGCCGGACAGTCCGGTGGTTTCGAGCCGATGGAGGCCAACGAGCCTGCCTACATTCTGGCCACCTCGGGCACGACCGCCAAGCCCAAGCTCGCCGTCCACACACACGGAGGCTACCAGGTCGGGATCCATGCGGTGGGCCGCTGGTGTTTCGCCCTGAGGTCGGACGACGTCTGGTGGTCGACTTCGGACATCGGCTGGGTAGTTGGTCACAGCTACATCGTCTACGCTCCGCTGCTGGCAGGCTGCACGACGGTCGCCTACGAGGGCGCGTTGGACCATCCGGGTCCGGAGACGCCGTGGCGGATCGTCGAGGAATTCCGGGTCACCGGCGTGTTCACCTCACCGACCGCGGTGCGGCTGCTGATGAAGTACGGTGAGGACCCGGCTCTGCGCTATGACCGCTCGTCGTTGGAGCGTGTCTTCTGCGCCGGCGAGGTGCTCAACCCGCCGGCCTGGGAGTGGCTGCAAAAACGCGTCCTCGACGACCGCGTCCCCGTCATCGACCACTGGTGGCAGACAGAAACCGGAGGGCCCGTGATCGGCAACCCCTACGGGATCGCGATGCTGCCGATCAAGCCCGGATCGGCCGCCATCCCCCTGCCGGGGATGGAGGTCGCGGTCATGACGCCGGAAGGCCAAGTCTGCGGCCCCGGCGAACGAGGGGTCCTCGTCATCCGACGCCCGTTCCCCAGTCTCACACCGATGCTGTGGGGCGAGCCGGAGCGGTACGCGCAGGACTACTGGAAGCGAATCCCCGGGACCGACGTGTACTTCACCGGCGACGCCGCCCAGATGGACGAGGACGGATACGTCTGGTTCGCCGGACGCGCGGACGAGGTGATCAAGATCGCCGCGCACCGGATCGGCACCGTCGAAGTCGAAACTGCCTTCCTCAAGCACCCCGTGGTCGCCGAGGCAGGCGTGATCGGCCGCCCGGACGAACTGCGCGGGGAGGTGATCTCCGCGTTCGTCGTCCTCAAGCAGGGGCACCAACCGTCGGAGACGCTCCGCAGGGAATTGCTGGAGACGGTGCGGCGCGAACTCGGCCCCGTCGCCGTCGTCGGCGAGGTCAACTTCGTCTCGATGCTGCCCAAGACGCGCAGCGGCAAGATCATGCGCCGCGTACTCCGGTCGGTGATCCTCGATCGCGATCCCGGCGACATCACGACGATCGAGGACGAGGGATCCGTAGAGGAGGCACGCAGCGCCTGGTGCCGGATGCGCGAGGAGATCGGCGCAGCAGGTAAGGAACGGGGGTGAGGCTAAGCAATCCACAGGGGTCGGCTTTCGTGACGGGAGACGGCGCCACAAGCCGGTGAGGGGGGATCTGGAGATGGACGGCCAGGGTATACAGACGCAGGCGGGGATCGAGGCGTTGCTCATCGAGCAGCGGCGGTTTGCTCCGCCCGCCGAGTTCGCCCGCCGCGCGAACATGAACGATCCGAGGGTCTATGAGGAGGCTGCCCGCGATCCCGAGGCCTTCTGGGGGCGGTACGCCGCTTCCGAACTCCATTGGTTCCGCAGGTGGGACCGCGTATTGGAGTGGGATGTGCCGTGGGCGAAGTGGTTTATCGGGGGACAGATCAACATTTCGTACAACTGCGTCGACCGCCACGTGCATACCCGGCGGCGGACCAAGGCGGCGATCGTCTGGGAGGGCGAACCCGGCGACAGCCGTGTGCTCACCTACCAGGACCTCCACCGCGAGGTCCAGCGCTTCGCCAACGTCCTCAAGGGGCTGGGGGTGCAGGCGGGAGACCGGGTCACCATCTACATGGGCATGGTCCCGGAGCTGCCGATCGCGATGCTCGCATGTGCCCGCATCGGCGCACCGCACAGCGTCGTGTTTGGGGGTTTCTCCGCGGACGCCCTCGCCGGCCGGATCAACGATGCCACCGCAAAGGTGCTGATCACGCAGGACGGCGCCTGGCGCAGGGGGCAGGTCGTCCCGCTCAAGCAATACGCTGATCAGGCAGTGGCCAACTGCCCGTCGATTGAGAAGGTCGTCGTGCTGCGCCGCGCCGGCGACCGTGCGGACGTCGACATGAAGAGCGGACGCGACGTCTGGTGGCACGAAGAGATGGAGCGCGCATCCCCAAGCTGTGAGGCCACGCCGCTCGACAGTGAGCACCCGCTGTTCATCCTCTACACGTCGGGTACGACGGGCAAACCGAAGGGTGTGCTGCACACGACTGGGGGATACGCCCTCGGCACGCACCTCACCACGAAGTGGGTATTCGACCTGAAGGACGAGGATTACTACTGGTGCACGGCCGACATCGGATGGGTAACCGGCCACTCCTACATCGTCTACGGGCCGCTGAGCAACGGGGCGACCTCCGTGATGTACGAGGGCGCGCCCGACTGGCCGGACAAGGACCGGTACTGGCGCATCGTGGAGAAGTACCGGGTGAACGTCCTGTACACCTCACCCACCTTCATCCGCACCGCAATGAAGTGGGGTACGGAGTATCCGAAGCGGTGCGACCTCGTCAGTCTGCGGCTGCTGGGTACGGTCGGCGAGCCCATCAACCCCGAGGCGTGGATGTGGTACCATGAGAACATCGGAGGCGGTCGCTGCCCGATCGTCGACACCTGGTGGCAGACGGAGACCGGCTGCATCCTCATCACGCCGCTGCCCGGGCTGACGACGACCAAACCCGGGTCGGCCACGGTACCCTTCCCCGGGATCTCCGCGGACATCGTGGACGAACAGGGCAACCCGCTGCCGCCCAACGCCGGGGGCTACCTCGTGCTGACCCGGCCGTGGCCGGCGATGCTTCGGACGTTCTGGGGAGATCCCGACCGCTACGTGCAGACCTACTGGAGCCGGTTCCCCGGAAGGTACTTCACGGGCGATGGTGCCCGCCGTGACGAGGATGGCTACTACTGGATCCAGGGTCGGGTCGACGATGTCGTGAACGTTGCGGGTCATCGGCTGAGCAACATCGAGATCGAAAGCGCCCTCGTCGCCCACCCCGCGGTCGCCGAGGCCGCAGCGATCGGCCGTACCGATCCCGACAAGGGGCAGGCCGTCTCGGCGTTCGTCGTGCTGCGGGCAGGATACGAGCCGAGCGACGAGCTGCGGGGGGCGCTGCGCGACTGGGTCGCGCAAAAGATCAGCCCCATCGCGCGTCCGGCCGATATCTTCTTCACCGCGGACCTGCCCAAGACGCGCTCTGCCAAGATCATGCGCCGGCTGCTGCGCGACATCGCTGAGGGGCGGGCGCTGGGCGACACGACGACGCTGCTCGATCCCTCGGTCGTGCAGCAGATCAAGCAGAGGTACGTGGAGGAGGGCAAGGAGGAGGGATAGCGCTGCCGGCTACCGGGGCCCGGCGGCCGGCAGCACCCAGAAGATGTTGGACCACGCGCGGCCCACGCTGCGGCCCAGACACTCCACCCGCACGAACCGATCTTCCGGGGAGGGCTCGTACTCGGCGGACGGGCCGGCCACCTCGCGGCGGATGGCGCCGCGGTGGTCGAGGAACCGGATCGTCGCGGCGTCCGTCTGTGCGACGATCCTCCCGTCCCGAACACCGAAGCGCGCCGTCGGGCCCGTGGACGCGTAGACGGCCCCGCGGATTAGCGCTTCCTTCAGGGCCACGGCGCTGACCTCCCTCACGCGCACGACCACCCAGGCGCGGTCGAACTGGTCGGCCACGTGCAGGTCGTCGCCGGCCGCCGGCGCGATCGGATGACCGGGACCGTGGTGGGCTGCGGCAGCGGCCCAGCGCCGTGTGTCCTCGTCGCTGTTGGAGTGGACGTTCCAGACCTCCACGAAGGAGTATCCCCGCAACTGCAGCATCGTCCGCAGGCTCCACCCCGCCGACCCGAGGTTGCCCCTCCACGACGGGTGGTTCAGCCCGGCCACCCCGCCCCGGCGACGCACATCCTCCACCACGGCCTGCGCGCCGGAACCCGCCGGCAGCACGTCGACGAACAGGCAGGACAGGTGGGGTCCCAGCGGTCGCACGGGCTTGGGGATTGTACGCTCGACGCCGGAGATGGTGCAGAAGTCCCGGTCAGACAGACCTTCGGCGGGCGTCACCCGGTCGTGGTCGGTGAAGGCCACGAAGGCGTAGCCTGCATTCCGGTACTTCTGCACGACCTCCGCTGGCTCGTATCGCCCGTCAGAGTTGGTGGTGTGGCAGTGCAGCTGCGCCCGACGGTCCGTTCCGGGTACCGCGTAGGGGTCGAGAATGTGCATGGTTTCAATGTACACTGCACCTAGCCAGGTCCACAGCGCAGGAGCCGACGGTGCGCGTACGTGTCCGATTGTTTGCGTCCTACCGAGAGACGGTCGGCTCGCCGTCGATCGATGTCCATCTGGACGGCGAGGCGACTCCGGAGGCGGTGTGGGCCGCCCTCATCCGACGCTATCCGGCGCTGGCGGGCCTGGCAACGCCTGCTTTCGCCGTGAACGACGAGTACGCGCCGGCCAACCGGCCCTTGAGGGACGGCGAGGAGGTGGCCCTGATCCCTCCGGTCAGCGGAGGCGACATCTACGTGGCGGTGCAGACCGGCCCGATCTCCACCGACGATCTGCTCGAACGCGTGCGGGACCCGGGCGCGGGGGCAGTCGTGCTGTTCTTGGGGACGGTGCGCCAGACCGCCCGCAACGATCAGCGCGTCGTGCACCTCGAGTACGAAGCCTACGAGCGGCTCGCCCGTTCGGAGATGGAGCGCATCGCCCGCCAGATCGCCGAGAGGTGGCCGGTGCTGCACGCGGCGATCGTGCACCGCACGGGGCGGCTCGGCGTCGGCGAGATCAGCGTCGCGGTGGCGGTGTCATCAGCGCACCGCAAGGATGCCTTCGAGGCGGCGAAGTACGCGATCGACACGCTGAAAGTCACCGTGCCGATCTGGAAAAAGGAAGTCTGGGAAGGCGGTGCGGCCTGGGTGGGCACCGACCCGGTGCCGGGTCCGGCCGAGGGCGGGGTGTGACGGCGCTTTAGGGAACGACGATCACCTTTCCGAAGTGCCGGCCGGACTCCAGGTGGGTGTGCGCCTCGCGAATCTGGGACAGCGTGAAGACGCGATCGACGACCGGTCGCAGTACGCCCTGCTCGACGAGCGGCAGCAGTTCGTACAGCTCCGCCTTGCCACCCATCCAGGTGCCGTGGATCGCCAGCGCACGGCCGAAGACGTAGCGCAGATCGGTCTGGCCAACCGGTCCGGTCGTGGCTCCGCAGGTCACCAGCCGCCCTCCCCGCGCCAGCGCCTTTATGCTGGTCTCCCAGCTGGCCTGCCCCACGTGCTCGAACACCACATCGGCCCCGCGCCTACCGGTCAGGCGGCGCACCTCCTCAAGCACGTCCTGGGTCCGGTGATTGACGACGTCGTCGGCGCCCAGCTCGCGGGCTCGTTCGAGCTTCCAGTCTTCCCCAGCAACGGCGATCACCCGGGCGTGGTGCGTCTTTGCGATCTGGATTGCGGCGCTGCCCACGCCGGAGCCCGCACCCCAGACCAGCACGTCCTCGCCCGGCCGCACCCGTGCGTGCGTGACGAGCATGTTCCAGGCGGTCAGAAAGACGAGCGGGAACGCGGCGGCCTGCTCGAAGGTGAGCCCGGCGGGCTTGGGCACGACGTTGGCCTCGGGCACGACAAGCCATTCCGCGTCGGCCCCGTCGCGGTGCTCGCCGACGATCGCATACGCGCGGCAGAGGTTATCACGCCCCGACAGGCACATCCGGCAGTGACCGCAGGATACGCCGGGGTTGACCACGACCTCGTCGCCCGGTCCGACCGAGCTCACCCGGTCGCCGACGCTGTCCACGACGCCCGCGGCGTCGCACCCGAGGATGAGCGGGAGCGGAAACCGCACACCAGGCAGGCCCCGCCGCACCCATAGATCGAGATGGTTCATCGACGCTGCGCGGACCCGGATCCGCACATCGTACGGTCCAACGGCCGGCTCCGGAACTTCTTCGATGCGCAGGACCTCCGGGCCCCCGTGCTCGTGAATGCGAACGGCTCTCATCGATGGCAGGATCGCTCGGACCTGGCCGGCGGGCGCTCCCTACGGCACATTGTCCACGGTGTTCGGGACGACTTACCCGCCGCCCACCGCCGACCGCTCCCTGGCGGCGTTCCGGTACACTTCGATCATGCGCAGGTAGTTGTTGGCGATCCGGTCGGCCGCACCCTCCCGATCCACGGATCCCTCGAGATACCCTTTCACCGCGTCCGACCAGATCGTTCGGCCGATGGCGAATCCGACGTAGCCGCGCACGCCGGCGCCCTGCTGCAGCCAGTGGACGACCGCGTTCTCGTCGGCACCTCGTCCCAGCACGACGCAGGCGACGTCGTCGCGCCTGCCGGAGGTCACCTGGGCCGCGATGCGCTCGCAGTCGTCCCTGCGATCGATCCCCTCGATCTTCCAGACGTCGGGCTCCACGCCGGCGGCCTGCAATTCCGCGATCGCGGTCACCATCAGATCGGGCCGCAGTTCCCTGTCGTAGCGTGCGCGGTCGCCGCCCACCTGCGCGAGCTGATGTTCCTCGGGGGGCACGAGCAGCTCGAACAGGAACTTGCGGCCGCGCTCGTGCAGCCAGTCTGACAGCCGGCGGAGGCGGGACGCCTGGCGCTCATTCAACGCGCCGTCGCCTCCCGGGTTGTAGCGGACCAGCACCTTGGCGAACGTCGGATCGAAGGCTTCGATGTGCTCACCGAACGCCTCTCCGTACTCGAAATCGAACTCGTCCTGTCCGCTCTTTTCGACCGGCATCGCAAAGATGTGACCGGCCGCGCGAGCGGCCCGCGCGATATCGGCTCCGAACTGCTCGTCCACGAGCACGCCTGCGGCGTCGCGAGGCGCACCCAGGGCGATCGCCCGCCGGAACCCTTCGAAGATCACGCTCTTGGCGTCGGAGATCCGCCGGGCGTCTTCGGGCGTCGGCTCGCCTTTGATGCCGGCCATCTTGAGGAACGACCCGCGGTGGTCGAACGCGAGGATGTACAGCGACTCGGTGTATCCCAACGCCACGACGCACCTCCTCGAGGGGAAGTGATCCGGAATGTCTAGGGTCGGTTCGGGGGCTCTTCCTCCAGATCCATACGGACCGCGCCCTCGACCCGGATCCGGTTCTCGCGATACCAGATTATCACGCGATCGGCCGCCAGCCGGCTGTTGCCACGGCGGATGCGGACGTTGCCCTCCAGCACGGCGCGCCCCTCTCGGAAGAACGCCTGCGCGCGGTTCGCCGTGCCCTCCGCCACCTCGAACGTCGCCTGCACGGGACCGCGCATCACGGCGCTCTGCGCGTTGAAGTCGATCGAGACGTCGCGGCCACGCAGGGACCCCTGGTCGGTGCGGATCTCGGAGGGGGCGGCGACGTCGGCGGTGCCCTGGCGCGACCGGTACACCATCCGCATCCCCGTACCGCGGACGTCGGGCGGCAGGAACAGCACGGGGTTCAGACCGGTCTCGGCCACGCCCGTACGCGGATCCAGAGTAAGGCGATCGGCCGTGATGCGGCGGCCGTCCGAACTCAACTGCGCGGCGAGCGCTTCGATGCGCGTCAGTTCCAGGCGCGCCGTGAAGCGGATCACCAGCTCGCGGCTTTGGAGATTTCCTTCCGGCCCCTGACCCCGGACGCCGCCTTCGAGCCGGGCCTCTCCTGCGCGCCGCCGCAACACCATGCGCGGCGCCGTCAGCGTGTATCGGCCGTCGGTCAGGCGCACGTTCACGGCCGTGAGCACGTCGGTGGCGGCCTCGACGTCCACCTGTTCGGCGAAGACGGTGAGCGAACGTGAGGGTGCAGGAGCGCCGCCGACCAGCGCCATCGCGGCGACGACGAGGGCGAAGACTGTTCCGGGGTTGCGGAGGTTCGGTTTCTGTCGGCGCCTCACGGAACCGCAGTCGGCCCGCAGCCGTGACCCGTTGGCGATCACCCCGTCAGCCGACGACCGGTTCGATATCGATCTGTGCCCGCTGCAGACGCCCGCTGTAGTCAATGTACACCGACTTCCACTCGCTGAAGACGTCCAGCACCTGCAGCCCGCCCTCGCGATGCCCGTTGCCGGTCGCGCGGGTCCCGCCGAACGGCAGGTGCACCTCGGCGCCGATCGTTCCGTGGTTCACATATACGATCCCCGTGTGGATCTCCTCGATGGCGCGCATCGCTTTGTTGACGTCGCGCGTGAAGATCGACGCCGACAGACCGTAGCGCACGCCGTTGACCACCGCGATCGCCTCGTCGAGGGAGTCGGCGCGGATCAGATCGGTGACCGGGCCAAAGATCTCCTCCTGGGCGATCCGCATCTGCGGGTGCACCCCGTCGAAGACCGTCGGCCGGAAGAAGTAACCGCGCTCCAGCCCGTCGCCCGTGGCACGCTCCCCGCCGACCAGCACCCGTGCCCCCTCGCTCTTCCCGATGCCGACGTAACGCTCGACCCGCTCCAGCTGGGCGGCGCTGACCAGCGGGCCCACGTCGGTGGTCGGTTCGAGTCCGCTGCCCAGACGCAGCCGCCCGGCCCGCTCGCTCAGCAGGTCGGCGACGTCGGTGTGGACCCGCGGATGGACAACGATCCGGCTGCAGGCCGTGCAGCGCTGTCCGGTGGTGCCGAACGCGCTCCACACGAGCGCGTCGGCGGCTAGCTCCAGGTCGGCGTCGTCCATCACGATCGCCGCGTTCTTGCCACCCATCTCCAAGGACACGCGCTTGCCCTGCTCCGCGCACCGAGCGGCGACCTTGAGTCCGACCTCCGTGGACCCGGTGAATGAGATCAGCGCGACGTCGGGATGGTCGACGAGCGCCGCGCCGACCTCGTCGCCCCCGAGCGTGAGGTTCAGCACACCCGGCGGCAGCCCGGCCTCTTCGAGGAGCTGCACGAACGCCGCACCCATGATGGGGGTCTCCGGAGCGGGCTTGAAGACCACCGTGTTGCCGCACACCAGCGCCGGGACGATCTTCCAGGAGGGGATCGCCATCGGGAAATTCCACGGCGTGATGACGCCCACCACGCCCATGGGTTGGCGCACACAGTACGCGGCCTTGCTCGGCATCTCGCTGGGGGTGGTGTAGCCGTGCAGACGGCGGCCCTCCCCGGCGATGAAGTAGGTCATGTCGATCGCTTCCTGCACGTCGCCGCGCGTCTCCGTGAGGATCTTGCCCATCTCCCTGGTCATCAGGCGCGCGTACTCCTCTTTGCGCCGGACGAGCATCTCGGCCGCGCGGTACAGGATCTCCGCCCGACGCGGCGCCGGCACCTTCCGCCACTTCGGGTAGGCCTCGCGTGCGGCCGCCACCGCGTCCGAGACGTCTTCGGGGCCGGAACGCGCGCACGCCCCCAAGACTTCCCCGGTGGCCGGGTCCAGCGACTCGAAGGTCGCGCCCGACCGCGACGGAACCCATTTTCCCCCGATGTAGTTGTGGTACAGATCGGCCACGCGATCACCCCCCTCGTCCCAGACGGACGCCGGAGTTCACTTTCTGCTCAGGGCTCCGACCCGCTTCTCCTGGAAGCGGCGCGTAGCAGGTGCTCACCGTCGCTGCGGCCCGCTCTCCCCTGACAGACGGCCCGCACGGCTACGGCGCCGCGACCGCTGCTGCCCGCAGCGCCTCGGCCGCTCGCAAGAACGCCGCCACCGCCGGGCTGTCGGGTTCCGCCAACACGACCGGTTCTCCCCGGTCGGCGCACTCGCGCACCCGCGGATCCAGTGGCACCTCCGCCAGCAGCGGAACGCCCAGGCGCTGGGCGAGAGCACGCCCACCGCCCGTGCCGAACGGGTAGACGCGCCCAGCACCCGGCGGGTCGTAGTACGACATGTTCTCGATCACGCCGACGACGCGCATGTTGACCTTTTGAGCCATCCGTGCCGCCCGGGCGGCCACCTCCACTGCCGCCGGCTGCGGTGTCGTCACGACCAGCATCTCGGCGCGCGGCAGCTGCTGGGCGATCGTGATCGAGACGTCTCCGGTGCCCGGCGGCAGGTCGATCAGCAAAGTTTCGACGTCGCCCCAGTGGACCTCGCCGATGAAGGTCACGAGCGCCTTGTGCAGCATCGGGCCGCGCCAGACGACCGCATCTTCCCGGTCCACGAGCATCCCCATCGAGATCGCGCGCACGCCCCAGCGCTCCATCGGGATGATCATCTGGTCGATCACCGTCGGCCGCCCCTCCAGCCCCAGCATCCGGGGAATCGAAAAGCCGTACACGTCCGCGTCGATCAGGCCGACGCGCGCCCCGCGCTGCGCCAGTGCGACGGCCAGGTTCGCGGTGACAGTGGACTTGCCCACCCCGCCCTTTCCGCTCGCCACGGCCAGTACGCGCACCGGGCTGTCGGGCCCCAGAAACGCCGGGGGGCGGTCCGTGGGCTGCGGCCCGCGCAGCTTGGTGATCAGCGCCTGCCGCTGCTCCGCCGACATCACGCCCAGGTTGACGTCCACCGCGCGCACGCCCGGCAGCTGCGCGACGCGTTGACGGATCGACTCCACGATGGTCTCGCGCAACGGACACCCGCTGATCGTCAACAGCGCGTCGACCCGGACCTGTCCATCCCGGATCGTGACGTCGCGCACCATGTCGAGCTCCACGATCGACCGGTGCAACTCCGGATCCTGCACGTCGCGCAGCGCCTCCAGCACCTGCTCGCGCGACGGACCTGGTCTGTGACCGAACATGTCGCCTCCTCGGGGCCGCTGACTCTCTTCCATCGTAGCACCCATGGACGCTACGCGATGCGCACCACGACTCCCTCGTGGGGCCTCAGTTCCAGTGCGTTTCGCTCGCGCCCCTCGCGGTCCATGTGGGTCGACAGCACCACCTCGCCGCCTTCACCCTCCAGCCGGCGCCCGGCGCCGGTCAAGTTCAGCGCCACCAGCCAACGTTGTCGATCCGCAGCCCGCACGAACGCAAACACACCCTGCGGCGCCGTCACGCTCCGGTACGTCCCCTCCAGGAAGGCGACGGATTCCCTCCGCAGGCGCAGAAGCCGGCGCGTCAGGTTCAGCATCGACCGGGGGTCGTCCCGCTGGGCCGCGACGTTGCGCGTGCGGTAGTCGGGATGGACCGGCAGCCACGGCTCAACCACGCTGAAGCCGGCGTACGGTGAGTCGTCCCACTGCATCGGCGTGCGCGCCGGATCCCGCGGTGGGTGGGCCAACGGGTCGCGCAGCCCCGGCAGATCGCGTACCCGGTCTGGCGGCACCTCGGTGCCGGTCATGGCGATCTCGTCCCCGTAGTAGATCGTGGGCGTGCCACGCAGCGTGCACAGCAGCATCGTGGCTACCCGCGCCTGCTCCGAGCCGATCCGTGCGGCCACGCGCGGGCGGTCGTGGTTCCCCAACACCCAGTTCGGCCACGCCCACGGCGGCAGGTGGGCCTCGTAGTCCTCCACGACCGCGCGTACGACCTCCGGGCGCCAATCCCCCAGGGCGCGTTCGACCAATCCGAAGTTGTACGGCAGGTGGCACTCGGGCGTCTGCGGCGTCCCGTAGTAGCGCACGAGCTTCGGATACGGCAGGTAAATCTCGCCGACCATGATCCGCTCCGGCTCGCCGTACGCATCGAGCAGCGCGCGCATGCGGCGGACAATCTCGTGGGTCTCCAGCTGGTCGTCGGTGTAGCAGTGGATCAACCGGTCGCGCGGGCGCATCCCGGGCCGCCACGCAGGGTTGTCCGGTTCGTCCCGGAAGTGGGGATCCTCCACGAGCATCCACAGCACGTCGACGCGGAAGCCGTCTGCGCCGCGGTCCAGCCAGAACCGCATGACGTCCAGCATCGCCTCGACGACTTCGGGGTTCCGGTAGTTGAGGTCGGGCTGCTCGGGCAGGAAGTGGTGCAAATAGTACTGCCCCGTGCGCCGGTCGAGCGTCCAAGCCGGACCTCCGAAGAAGCTGATCCAGTTGTTCGGCGGGCCGCCCCCCGGCGCCGGATCCCGCCACACGTACCAGTCGCGCTTGGGACTGCCTCGGTCGGCGTGCGACTCCACAAACCACGGGTGCCGGTCGGAGGTGTGGTTCGGCACGAGGTCCAGCAGAACGCGCAGCCCGCGGCGGTGGGCCTCCGCAAGGAGCCGATCGAAGTCGGCGAGCGTTCCGAAGGTCGGGTCCACATCGCAGTAGTCGCTGACGTCGTATCCGAAGTCCTTCATCGGCGACCGGAAGAACGGATTGATCCAGACCGCATCGACCCCGAGGTCGCACAGATGGTCCAGGCGCCGGATCACGCCCGGCAGGTCCCCGACGCCGTCCCCGTCCGTATCCTGGAAGGACCGAGGGTAGACCTGGTAGATCGCCGCGGTCTGCCACCACCTGAGGTTCGTTCGCGCCGTCGACATCTCTCGTCGGTCAGGCTCACGGGTGCGGCGCACGCTGCAGGAGGCTCCCTCCTCTCCGAGACTAGCGCGCCCGGACGGCCCGCAACACCCGCAGCGTCCTCGGGCGCACGATCAGGGCGGTTCCGGCAGGCAGCGGCTGAGGGCGACGGCGCGGGCGCTGGGCATCCGTGGACCACACGCGCTCCCACCCCCACTCCCCTGGCGGTTCGGGCAGCACGAACCGACTCGCCCGACCGCCGTTGAAGAGGACGAGGAACGTGCGATCGGTCAGGGGCGCACCGCGCGGGTCGAACTCGTTGAGTGCCTGGCCGCACAGCATCATGCCCACCGCCCGCAGATCCGGATCGTTCCAGTCCTCGGGCGTCATCTCCCGCCCGGCGGGGTGGAACCACGCCACGTCCTTGCAAGGTCCGTTCCCCGCGCCGCGCAGGAAACTGCGGCGACGGAAGGTCGGGTGGCGCCTGCGCAGCGCGATGGCCTGGCGCACGGATTCCAGGAACGCGCGGCGCCGCTCGTCCAGGTTCCAGTCATACCACGACAGCTCGTTGTCCTGGCAATAGGCGTTGTTGTTGCCGCGCTGCGTGCGCGAGAGCTCGTCCCCGCCGAGCAGCATCGGCACGCCCTGCGAGCAGAACAGCGTGGCGATCAGGCTGCGCTTGAGCGTCTCCCGGCACAGCACCACGGGTGTGTCTTCGCTCGGCCCCTCGACGCCGCAGTTGGTGCTGTGGTTGTCTTCGGCCCCATCCCGGTTGTCCTCCAGGTTCGCCTCGTTGTGCTTGCGTTCGTAGCTGACCAAATCCTGCAGGGTGAACCCGTCGTGGGCGGTCACGAAGTTGATCGAAGCGAACGGACGGCGGCCCGACCGCTCGTAGAGGTCGGCACTGCCCGCCACCCGGGTGGCCAGTTCTCCGAGCGTGCCGGCGTCCCCCCGCCAGAACCTCCGAACCGCGTCCCGGTAGCGGCCGTTCCACTCCGCCCAGTACCAAGGGAAATTGCCGATCTGATAGCCTCCGGGGCCCACGTCCCAGGGCTCGGCGATCAGCTTGACGCGCGAGAGCACGGGGTCCTGCTGGATGACCTTGAAGAAGGCTGACAGCATGTTGACGTCGTACAGCTCGCGCGCGAGTGCGGCGGCCAGATCGAACCGGAACCCGTCGACGTGCATCTCGGTGACCCAGTACCGCAGGCTGTCGGTGATGAGCTGGAGGACGTAGGGATTGCCGGGATCCAGCGTGTTGCCGGTGCCGGTGTAGTCGATGTAGTAGCGGGGTTCGTCCGGACTCAGCTTGTAGTAGCTGCGGTTGTCCACCCCGCGAAAGCACAGCGTCGGCCCGAGGTGGTTGCCCTCGCCAGTGTGATTGTACACGACGTCCACGATCACTTCGAGCCCGGCCGCGTGAAGGGACCGCACCATCATCTTGAACTCCCGCACCGCCTCCACCGGCCCGGCGCCGGCCGACGCGTAGGCGGGCTCCGGCGCGAAGTAGGCGAGGGGGTTGTAGCCCCAGTAGTTGGTGAGCCCAGCCTCCACCAGCCGCCTGTCGTCGACATGGGCGTGCACCGGCAGCAGCTGGACCGCCGTCACGCCCAACCGGGTCAGGTGATCGACGATCGGCTCCGAAGCCAGCCCCAGATACGTGCCGCGGATCGACTCCGCCACCTCCGGGTGCAGACGGCTGATCCCCTTTACGTGGGTCTCGTAGATGATGGTGTCTTCCCAGGGGATCTGGGGAGGGCGGTCGTCGGCCCACTCGAACGCGTCCTCGACGACCGCGCCCAGCGGCGCGTACGGCGCGCTGTCGGAGGTGTCGAACGATAGGTCGCCGTTCGGGTCGCCCACCCGGTAGCCGAACAGACTGTCGTGCCAGCGCAGCGGCCGGCCAACCGCCTTCGCGTACGGATCGATGAGCACCTTGTGGTGGTTGAAGCGGTGGCCGGCACACGGCTCGTACAGGCCCCTGACGCGGTAACCGTACAGCTGGCCGGGGCGCAGTCCGGGGACGTAGCCGTGCCAGACCGGTCCCGTCCGCTCGGGCAGGGGCAGTGTGTGGGTGGGTTCGGGGGCGTCGGGGCCGTCGAAGAGGACCAGTTCGACCGCCTCGGCGTGCTCGGAGTACAACGCGAAGTTGACGCCCAGGCCGTCCCAGGTTGCGCCGAGCGGGTGGGGGCGCCCCCGCCACACCCGAGCCCCGCTCACAATCCCTCCCAGCGCAAAAAGACCGCCCCGAGCGGCGGCAGGGTGAGATTCAACGAGTACGGCCGACCGTGGAACGGCACCGGTACCGCGTCCGCACCTCCCATGTTGCCCCAGCCGCTGCCGCCGTAGACTGACGCGTCGCTGTTGAGGATCTCGCGCCAGAACCCGCTGGTGGGCGCTCCCACCCGGTAGTTCGTCCGCGGGACGGGCGTGAAGTTGCAGACGACGATCACCGGCGGGCCGCTCCGTCCCTTGCGCAGGAAGCTGAGCACGCTGTGTGCGCTGTCGTTGGCGTCGATCCACTCGAACCCGCCTGGCTCGCAGTCCAGCTCGTGCAGTGCCGCGTGGGTGCAGTACGCGCGATTCAGGTCGTCGATCCAGCGCTGCACACCGCGGTGCCGGTCGTCGGCCAGAAGGTGCCAGTCCACCGCCGCGTCGTGGTCCCACTCCCTCTTCTGGGCGATCTCGTCGCCCATGAAGAGCAACTTCTTGCCCGGCTGCGCATACATATATCCGAACAGCAGCCGGAGGTTGGCGAAGCGCTGCCAGTCGTCGCCCGGCATCCTGGCCCATAGGGATCCCTTGCCGTGGACCACCTCGTCGTGCGAGAGGGGAAGTATGTAGTTCTCGCCGAACGCGTACAGCATGCGGAAGGTGACCCGGTCGTGGTGGTAGCTGCGGTGGATGGGGTCGTGCGACATGTAGTTGAGCGTGTCGTGCATCCAGCCCATGTCCCACTTCAGGCCGAACCCCAGCCCGCCGACGTACGTGGGCCGCGACACCATCGGCCAGGCCGTCGACTCCTCCGCGATCGTCTGCACATCCGGGTACGCGCGGTACACCTCTTCGTTCAAGCGGCGCAGGAACGCGATCGCCTCCAGGTTCTCCCGCCCGCCGTACTCGTTGGGGACCCACTGCCCTTCGGGGCGCGAATAGTCCAGGTAGAGCATCGACGCGACGGCGTCGACCCGCAGCCCGTCGGCGTGGTAGCGGTCAAGCCAGAACATCGCGTTGCTGATCAGGAAGCTGCGGACCTCGTTGCGGCCGTAGTTGAAGATCGCGCTGTGCCAGTCGGGGTGGAAGCCCCGCCTCGGGTCGGCATGCTCGTACAGGTGCGTGCCGTCGAAGAAGGCCAGCCCGTGCGGATCGTTCGGAAAGTGCGAGGGCACCCAGTCCAAGATCACGCCGATGCCGTTGCGGTGCAGGTGGTCGATGAGGAACATGAAGTCCTGGGGTGTGCCGTAACGGCTGGTGGGGGCGAAGTAACCGGTGACCTGGTAGCCCCACGAACCGTAAAAGGGATGCTCCATCACCGGCAGGAATTCGACATGGGTGAAGCCCCGTTCGCGCACGTACTCGGCCAGACGCGGCGCCAGCTCCCGGCAGGTCAGAAACCGGCCCGAAGGATCGCGCATCCACGAGCCCAGGTGCACCTCGTAGATCGACACCGCGGAATCCAACGCGTTCCTGCGGCGGCGGGACGCCATCCACGCATCGTCGCCCCACGGGTAGTCGAGGGTCCACACGACGGAAGCCGTCCGTGGCGGAGTCTCCGACCGGAAGGCGAACGGGTCCGCTTTGTCGAGAGTGTGTCCATACCGGGAGACGATGCGATACTTGTACAGGGCACCGGGACCGACGTCCGGCACGAACCCCTCCCACACGCCGGAGCTGCCCCGCGGTCGCAGCAGGTGCCGCTCGGCGTTCCAGCCGTTGAAGTCGCCGATCACCGCCACACGCTCGGCGTTGGGCGCCCAGACCGCGAAGACGACGCCCCCGGCGACGGGATGGGCGCCCAGACGTTCGTAGAGGCGGAAGTGGCTGCCCTCGTTGAACAGGTGCAGATCGTAGTCGCTGAGCCAACCGGGTGGCATCGGCTGGTGCGCCGACCCGGTCCGACCGTATCGGGGATCGGCCAACGTATTCCCTCCTGTGGGCCGCGTCCTCCCGCTGGGCGACCCTTTCCCAGTGTATCGGGATCGGCCGATGCCGGGCAGGGTCACCCAAACTCGCTCCCGTAGGATATTCTGATAGCGGTGTTGTAGCCCACGACGAAAGGAGGAAACGACCGATGCCCTACCCCTTCCAGTTGCCCGAACTCGGGTATCCGTACGACGCCCTGGAGCCGCACATCGATGCCCGGACGATGGAGATCCACCACACCAAGCACCACCAGACCTACGTGAACAACCTCAACCAGGCTCTGGAGAAGCACGAGGCGTACCACAAGATGGACGTCGAGGAGCTGCTGGCCCGTCTGTCGGAACTCCCGGAAGAGATCCAGACCGCGGTGCGCAACAACGGCGGCGGTCACCACAACCACACCTTGTTCTGGCGGTGGATGAAACCGGGCGGCAGCAAGGAACCCGGGGGCAGACTGTTGGAAGACCTGAAGGCGACGTTCGCGTCGCTGGACGGGTTCAAAGAGCAGCTCACGAAGGCGGCCCTGGGGCGGTTCGGCTCGGGATGGGCCTGGCTCGTCGTCGACGCGCGTGGTGCGCTGAAGGTCATCTCGACACCGAACCAAGACAGCCCGGTGATGGAGGGCCTCAAGCCGGTCTTGGGCATCGACGTCTGGGAGCACGCCTACTACCTCAAGTACCAGAACCGGCGCGCCGACTATGTGAGCGCCTGGTGGAACGTGGTGAACTGGGACGTCGTCGAGGAGACGTACCAGGCGGCCAGGAAGTAGGTCCCGGAAGTCGCCGTCGCACGGGCTTGGGGTCTGCCCGGCGCTCAGCCCTCCGTGTGTGACCGGGCCCGGGCCAGCAGCTCGAGCGCTTCGTGTACCTGCGCCATGCCCATCGCCTCGTCGAGATCGCAGCGCAGGCGCCGGCGCCAGTTGGGATATTCGTCGCGCGTTCCCGGCACGTTCTGCGGTTCGGTCTCCAGCCACAGGTCCTCAAGGCTGACGAGCACGCAGCGCGCCGCGCTCGCGGCCAGGTAGCTCAGGCAGGCCGCCAGGACGGCACGCGCATCTCCACCGCGCAGGTAGCCCTCCTCGCGCAGCGTGCGCTGCAGCGCACGGCGCACCGCCGATCGTTCCGACCGCGCGCGCTCGGCCTGCGCCTCGTCGATCAGTCCCAGCCGTCGACGCTCCACGATGTCCGCGCCGGCCCAGAAGGCTGCGAAGGTGGGTGTGTCGTGGGTATCGAGGGAAGCCACGCACATCTGCGGCGGTGGGCGGACGCCACGCTGTGCATCGATCTCGAAGGGCAGGACGTACATGCGCCACAACCCGCGCCGCCGCATCGCGCTTCGCACCGACGACAACAGCGTACCCAGATCTTCACCGACCAGCACCGCTCCGCTGCGGTGCGCCTCCAGCGCGAGGACCGCATACAGTTCCTCGGCGGGGTACCGGACGTAGACACCCTCCGAGGGCGGCATTCCCCGAGGGATCCAAAACAGCCGATGCAGCCCCATGACGTGGTCGACCCGCAGCATCCGGGCGACCTGGAAGTGGTGCCGAAGACAGGCGCGGAGGTATGCGTATCCGTCCTCGCGCACGGCAAAAGGATGCGGCGGCGCAAACCCCCAGTCCTGACCCTGCGGCGCCAGAGGATCGGGAGGCGCACCCACCGAAACGCCCTCGGCGAACGCCCGACGGTACCGCCATGCGTCGTACCCGTCGGGATGGACGCCCAGCGGGAGGTCCATGTACAGCCGCACACCGGTGCCTGCGGCTTCGCGCAACTGCGCGTCGGCCATCCACTGCGCGCAGGCGTAGTAGCGGAACGTTCCGTCCGAGACGTCTGCGTCGGCCCGCGCGGCACCGGACCACGCACGCCACGGCCGTCTCCAGCGCTCGCAGGCCGTCCGGAACCGCGCGTAGTCCGCAACGTGCGGGTGGCTGGCCAGAAACCGCTCCAGCACCGCTCGCTGTCGAGGCCGATCGCAGATGTGCGCGGCGATCTCACCGAGCACGCGCCGCTTCAGCGCACCGACGCGGCGGTAGTCGACCAACGCCGCGGCGCGCACAGACTCCTGCTGCGCGCGCAGGTCGGGCGACGACGGCACGTCGATCCCAACCATCGCGGCTGCCCGGACCGGATCGACGTACGCTTCGTTCCAGCACAGCCGGCTGACCGGCATGTAGGGACTCGGCTCGAAGGGGTCGTCGAGGAAGCACGGCAGCAGCGGCAGCGTGCCCACGGCTGCGCCACCCCGACCGGTCACTTGCCTTCCCAGACGAGACAGCTCGGTGTAGCCGCCGATCCCCCAGTCCTCCACCGAACGAAGCGCGTACAGCGGCGCGAACAGTCCCCAGACGCGACCGCCCGGATCGGGGACCCGGGACGGCGCGGAGATCACGAGCGAGGTTGCGCGCCCCGAATCGGCTTCGATGTCGACGCGATGGTATCCGGGCGGCAGGCGATCCGGCACGACGAAGCGCCGCCCACCCACCGAGCCGACCCCGGACAGCCGGTAGGACCGCGTCTCACCGCCCTCGTGGTGCACGACGCAGTCCAGTCGCTCGCACCGGACACCCGCCGGAGCCACGAGCACGAGCTTGCCTTCCCAGGCGACGGCCACCGGCCCGAACGTGGGTTGCACGTCTCGATGCTCCTGCAGGGCTTCGGGCGCGTCGGATGCGGAGTCCAACGGCGCTCCCAGCGCGCGCAGCACCGCCATCAGCGACTCCTCGGAGGCGGCACGGACCCGGCCGGTCAGGTCGCGGTAGGCGACCTGCACGCCGTAGCGTCCGGCGAGCGCGCGCAGCGTGCGCCTTTGGCGTGCTCGTGCCGCGTGCGGACGGCTCACCCGGATCCCATGAGCTCCAAGATGCCCCGAAGGGGTATGCGCACCCACCCCGGCCGGTTGTTGAGTTCGTAGCCCACCTCGTACACCGCCTTCTCCAGCAGCAGGACCTCGAGCAAGAGCGCGAGGTCTTCCGGGTCGCCCGGCAGCAGCCCAGATCCGGCGACGGTCTCGAGATACGCCTGCACGAAGGCCGCAGACACCCACCGGTACCAGGTCTGCGCCCACCCCTCCATCGTCGTCCGCTCGCCAACGAGCCCGGCCGACTCCACCACGTTCAGTGCGGCGAAAGCGGCATAATGGAATGACCGCAGCATCCCGGCGACGTCCCTCAGCGGGGATCGTTTGATGCGGCGTTCGCTCAGCGGACGCGCGGGCTCGCCCTCGAAATCGATGATCGCGAAATCCCTGCCGGTGTGGAGGACCTGGCCCAGGTGGTAGTCGCCGTGGATGCGGATGCGCATCCCCTCCAGGCGCCGGTCGCGCACCGCTCGAAACCGCGACAGGATCGACCGTTCCATGTCGGCGACCCGGTTCGCCTCTTCGCGCACCTGCGCCGGCAGCGTCGGCAGGCGCGACCGCAGCTTCCGTAAGACCCGCACGGCCCCCGTCCGCATCGACTGGTAAATTGCCTGCTGATAGAAGGGCGTGAACGGCTCGGGGGCGAAGGCCGGGTCCGAAGAAGACGCCAGCAACCGGTGCAGTTCGCCGGTCCGTCGTCCCAGCAGCCGCGCCACCTCCCAGTAACCGCCGATCGCCTCCGCGATCGCGGGCGGTGGGTTGCCCACCTCGAGCGGGGCCGGCGCGGACGCATCCACCGGCGCACGGGAGGCCATCACGCTCTCGAAAAAAAATCGCAGCGCGTCCAGCGTGTACTGCCAGGCGTCCCCCTGGTTGGGCACCAGACCCTGCAGCACCGCGATCGTCGCCGGCTCGCCGCGGCCGGCGCGGTACTCAAGTGCGGCGACCAGCGGTGCGGCATGTGCGAAACGCCGCTCGGTGAGCAAGCGCCCGATCTCCAGTTCAGGATTGGGTCCGGGTTCCACCCGTCGGAAGAGCTTGAGGATCAATCGGTCGCCGTAAACGAGGGACGTGTTGCTCTGCTCGGCCCGCAGCGGCTGCGGCTCGGGGAGGTCTGACGGTAGGCGGAACCCGGCCACGCGCCGGGCCACGAGCTCGCCTCGCTTCCCACGGAAGGGCCGACGCGCGCCGATCGCCCGCAGCAGCGTCCGGCAAGCATCGGCATCGGACAAGGCGTCGCAGACGGCGTCCCCGCTCGCCAAGCGGACGACGGCTGCGCCGGGCCCGTCCTGCGACGACAGCCGGTTCTGGGGCACCGACGTCAGGGGCACTGCGTAGAGGTCGGGTGTCCCTTCCGCGTAGTCGACGCGCACCAGTGCGAGCAGCACGCGCGGGCCGTCCAGCTCGACGGCGTCTTCGACCGACACCGACTTGATGGTTCGCGCCTTCGCCCCGAACCAGCGGCGCCCTGGCAGCCAAGTCGCCAGGGCATCGGCGAATGCCTGCGAGCGCACGACTTCGGGCCACGCCCCCGCCACCGTGCGTACCGGCGCCGACGGCAGCCGCACCCGCTCGCGTGCCGGTTCCAGCGAGAACCAGTAGAACGCGTGCGGCCCCAGCGTCAGCAAGTATGGGAGCGCGCCGATCCGGGGAAACGCCACACGCCCGAACAGCTCCACCGGGACGCGGCCGGCGAACTCCGAGAGGTCCAGCTCGGCAAACTGCGCAAACCGCGACAGGTTGCAGACCACGAGGATCGTCTCCGCCTCCCACCGCCGCACGAACGCCAGCACCTTGCGGTTCTCGGGCGCCAACAACTCCAGGGAGCCGCGCCCGAAAGCCTGGTACCGTCTGCGCAGGGCGATCAGGCGTCGCATCCACCAGAGCAGCGAGTGCGGGTTGTGCAGCTGCGCCTCGACGTTGACCGACTCGTAGTGGTACTCGGGATCGATGATTACCGGCAGGTACAGCTTCTGCGGGTTGGCGCGCGAGAAGCCGGCGTTGCGATCCGGGCTCCACTGCATGGGCGTGCGCACGCCGTTGCGGTCTCCTAGGTAGATATTGTCGCCCATCCCGATCTCATCCCCGTAGTAGATGACGGGCGAACCCGGAAGCGAGAACAGCAGGCCGTTCATCAGCTCGATGCGCCGCCGGTGGTTGCCGAGCAACGGGGCGAGCCGGCGGCGGATGCCCAGGTTGATCCGCGCCTGCGGGTCGTGCGCGTACACCCGGTACATGTAGTCCCGCTCCTCGTCGGTCACCATCTCCAGGGTGAGCTCGTCGTGGTTGCGCAAGAACAGTGCCCACTGAGACGTCGGGGGGATGGGCGGCGTCTGGTCGAGGATGTCGGTGATCGGAAAGCGGTCCTCCATGTGGATCGCCATGAACATCCTGGGCATCAGCGGAAAGTGGAACGCCATGTGGCAGGCGTCCCCCAGGTAGGGGACGACGTCCTCGGGCCACTGGTTGGCCTCCGCGAGGAGCATTCGATTGCGGAAGTGGGCATCTACGTGGCGGCGCAGCGCACGCAGAAACGCGATCGTCTCGGGCAGGTTCTCGCAGTTCGTGCCCTCCCGCTCGTACAGGTAAGGCACGGCATCCAGACGCAGCCCGTCCACGCCCATCTGCAACCAGAAGTCCACGACCCGCAACATCGCACGGTGCACGCGCGGGTTGTCGTAGTTCAGGTCCGGCTGGTGCGCGTAGAAGCGGTGCCAGTAGTACGCGCCCGCCACCGGATCCCAAGTCCAGTTGGAGGTCTCGAAGTCTTTGAAGACGACCCGCGCCTGGCGGTAGCGGTCAGGGGTGTCGCTCCACACGTACATCTCCCGCGCGCGGCTGCCGCGCGGGGCGCGGCGGGCCCGCTGGAACCAGGGATGCTGGTCGGAGGTATGATTGAGGACCAGCTCCGTGATCACCCGAAGCCCCCGCCGGTGCGCCTCGTGAAAGAAGACCTGGACGTCGCGCAGCGTACCGTAGTGCGGGTGGATGTCGATGTAGTCGGCGATGTCGTAACCGTCGTCGCGCAACGGCGATGGGTAGAAGGGCAGCAGCCACACGGCCGTGACGCCGAGCTCTTGCAGGTAGTCGAGCTTGGTCACCAGCCCACGAAAGTCACCGATCCCGTCGTCGTCGCTGTCGGCAAACGCACGCACGTGCAGCTCGTAGATCACCGCGTCCTTGTACCACAGCGGGTCGTCATCCAGCGGATAAGTGGTTCTGCGTGCGGACACGGGTCACTCCGCGCCAGTGGGCAGGGGTTTCACCCAAGCTCCGGTCACATGAAGTACTCGAAGTCCTGCTCGCGTCGGATGCGACGCCGGACACGGAAGACGTGCGCCGGCAGGACCCGGGGGTCGAGCTCCACGTAGTTGCGCGGGCCCTCCCAGAGGTAGCGTCCGCCGCCGAGCAGGTCGTGGACCTGGTAGGGCTGCCCATCCTCCAGCCCCAGCGCCTCGAGCGCGAGGTCCGTCCACCCGGACTGCGTGTGGTGCGGGTCCAGGTTGACGACGACCAGGATCGCGTTCTCCCGGTCGTCGGTCACCTTGGAATAGACGATCAGCCGGTCGTTGTTGGTCGCGTGGAAGCGGAGCGTGTCGTCCCGCTGCAGGGCGGGGTTTTCCCTACGGATGCGGTTCACCTGCGCCACCAGCTCCCGGAGGCTGCCCGGTCGGTCTCGGTCCCAACAGCGGATCTCGTACTTCTCGGAGTTATGGTACTCCTCGCTGCCCGGCTCGCGCGGGGTGGCTTCGCACAGCTCGAACGCAGGTCCGTAGATGCCGTAGTTTGCCCCCAGGGTGGCAGCCAGGACCAGGCGCGCCGCGAATGCCGGCCGCCCACCCAGCTGCAGGTACTCTGGGAGGATGTCCGGCGTGTTGGGCCACAGGTTCGCCCGGAAGAAGTCCCGGACAGGCGTCTGAGTGAGTTCCGTGAAGTACTGTTCCAGCTCCCAGCGGGTGTTTCGCCACGCGAAGTACGTGTACGACTGGGTGAACCCCACTTTGGCCAGGCGGTACATCACCTTGGGGCGGGTGAATGCCTCCGACAGGAAGATGACGTTCGGATGGTCGCGTCGGATATCCTCGATCAGCCACTCCCAGAACGCGAACGGCTTGGTGTGCGGGTTGTCGACCCGGAAGATCTCCACGCCCTGAGCAATCCAGAAGCGGACGACATCGCGCAGCTCGGCCCACAGTGACTCCCACGCTTCGCACTCGAAGTCGAACGGGTAGATGTCCTGGTACTTCTTCGGCGGGTTCTCCGCGTACTGGATCGTCCCGTCGGGGCGAAGCCGAAACCACTCCGGGTGTTCGCGCACGTAGGGGTGATCCGGCGAGCACTGAAAAGCCAGGTCGAGTGCGATCTCCAGGCCGTACTCGCGCGCGGCGCGCACCAGACGTCGAAAGTCGTCCAGGGTGCCCAGTTGAGGGTGCACCGCCTTGTGTCCGCCCTCGGGACCACCGATCGCCCACGGGCTGCCGGGGTCGTCCGGTCCGGCAACCGGACTGTTGTTCTTGCCCTTGCGGTGTGTCCGCCCGATCGGGTGGATCGGTGGCAGGTAGAGCACGTCGAACCCCATGCCCGCGACGTACGGCAAGAGGCGCTCGACGTCGCGAAACGTCCCGTGGCGGCCGGGTTCGGTCGCGCACGAACGGGGGAACAGCTCGTACCAGGCCGAAAAGCCCGCCCGCTGGCGGTCGACGACCACCTGCAGTTCCCGTTCGTATCGGGTGACAATCCGCCTGGGGTCATGGCGTGCCATCAGCGCCGCCAGTTCCCGGGAGAAGGCGGTTCGCGTCGCCTCCACCGTCCCTTCCCGCAGCACCCGCGCCGCCTTCATTAAGTCTGCCCGATCGGGTCCGGCGGCGCGTCCTGCTGCGTCTTCCACCAACGACGCTCCGATCTGCAGATCGACGTTCGTCTGCTGTCCCGCGCGCATCCGCTTTTCCAGGTCGCGCACCCACGACCCGAACCGGTCGATCCATCCCTCCACCGTATACCGATAGCGCCCCACGCCGTCGACGACGAAGGCGGCCCGCCAACGATCGTCGCCAACCGGTTCCATCGGCACTTCGTTCCAGTCTTCCTCGTCTTCGCGGCGCCACAGCAACGCACAGGCAACTGAGTCGTGCCCGTCGGCGAACACGTCGGCGGTGACCACGAGGCGATCTCCGACCGTGCGCTTGACGGCGAACCGCCCCCCGTCGACCTGCGGCTGCACCGCTTCGATCACCACGCGCCGTCGGTTCTCCAGACCGCTCACCCCTCGGTGGCATCCCCGCGCGGCGCCCCGGCGCGGGCGAGCTCGCCGAGCACCTCCCGAATCTCGGTCGGGTCGGCGACCCAATGGCGAGCGCGCGTGGGGCCGAACCCTACCTTGATCGTATGGGCGTCTTCCGGCATGGCCGCGAACATCTCCTCGTCGGTGGCGTCGTCGCCGGCCGCCAGCACGAAGTCCCACTCTCTGCTCTGCAGCCATCGGGCGGCCACACGCCCCTTGCCGACGCGACCGTCCTTGATCTCGACGACCCGGTTGCCCGCGACGATCCCCAGCTGCCACAGGCCGGCCAGCTGGCTCAGGGTGGCGATCAGTTCGTCCGCCCTCAAGCTGCCCAGCACCGGATCCGCCAGCCGGTAGTGCCACGCCAACGAAAGCGTCTTTTCCTCGACGAACGTGCCCGGCGTGCGGACGGTGTATGCATCTAGGATCCGCCTTACCTCGACCTTCCACGCCGGAGCGTCGTCCGTCACCAAGCACCATGCACCGCCTTCCCTGACCCAGGCACCGTGCTCGGCGGCCATGTCCGCGGGCAAGGCGCCCCACCAGGTCTCCAGCGTCCGACGGTCTCGGCCGCTCACCAGGACGAGTCGGTTGCGCGGATCGGCGGCCAGGGCCTTCATCAGTTCGACGAGAGAGACGTCCGGAACGGCGTCGGCGGGTCGACCCGCAAATCCCACAAGCGTCCCGTCGTAGTCGACCAGCAGCAGCCGCCACCGGGCGCCCCGGTAGGCGGACACCAGCGCAGCCCGCGATTCGCCCCGCAGCGTGCGGCCCGCCAGACGGCGCTGCACACCGCGCACACCGCGCAGGTCGTCGATGAACTGCCGCGCCCACGCGCGCACGTCGTGGGCACGCAGTCGCTCCTGCATCTTGCGGTTCCGCTCCACCTGCTCGAGAACAGGCATCGTCAGCGCCGCGTGCAGCGCCTCGGCCACCGCTTCGGTGTCGTTGGGGTTGACGATCAGCGCCTCCGAGAGTTCCCTCGCCGCCCCCGCAGTCTCCCCAAGGATGAGCACCCCGCGGCCGTCCGAGCGCGACGCCACGTACTCCTTGGCCACGAGGTTCATGCCGTCCCGCAGCGGGGTGACGAGGGCAACGTCCGCGACCCGGTACAGCGCGGCCAGGGTGGAAAACGGGACGGGTCGATACAGGTAGCGGATGGGGGTCCACCCGAGCGTGGCATGGCGTCCTTCGATGCCACCGATGCGCTCCTGTACGTCCCGGCGCAGCGCCTGGTAACGGTCGACTTCCGTACGTGAGGGCACGGCCACCATCACCAGCGTCACGCGGCCGCGGTAGTCCGGGTAACAGTCGAGGAAGCGATCGAAGGCCGTCAGGCGCTGCGGGATCCCCTTCGTGTAGTCGAGTCGATCCACGGACAGCACCACCCGCTGCCCGGACGTCTCCTGGCGGACCCGCTCGAGCTCGCGGCGCACGCCCGGGTCCTCGTCGGCACGCGCGAACCTCTCGTAGTCGATGCCCATGGGAAACGCGTGCACCTGCACGAGGCGTTCACCGACGACCAGTCGTCCCAGCCGGTGCTCCACCCCAAGCAGACGCTGAGCGGCTTCCAGGAAGTGCAGCGCGTAGTCGTGCGTGTGGAAGCCGACGAGATCGGCTCCCAGAATCCCCTCGACGATCTCGCGCCGCCACGGCAGCAGACGGAACACCTCCCACGGGGGGAACGGGATGTGCAGGAAGAAGCCGATCGTCGCGTCGGCCCGGCGCAGGCGGAGTTCGCGCGGCACCAGCATGAGCTGGTAGTCGTGCACCCACACCGTATCGTCCGATGTGGCGGCTTCACCGGTCGCCTCGGCGAAGGCCTCGTTGACGCGCCGGTAGGCCTCCCAGTACCCCCTTTCGTAGACGGCGTAGGCGGGAAAGGAGTGCGCCAGAGGCCACAACGTGCGGTTGGAGAACCCTGCGTAGTAGGCTTCGACGTCGGCCTGGCTGAGGTGAACCGGCTGGCAGTGGACGGCTCCCAGGCGCACGTCGACTTCCGTGCGCTCGTCGGCGGACAACCGTTCGCGCGCGATGCCCGGCCATCCGATCCATCGGTCCTCCGACTGCTGAACCGCGCGCAGACCGGTCGCGAGTCCTCCGACACTCGGGACCAGCCGTACTCCGTCCCTGCGCTTGACCACCGTCACCGGGAGCCGGTTGGCGACGATCAGCATGCGGCCCCCTTGGGGCCTTCGTTCGCGGCCGACCCTCCCCGGTCGACCAAAGAACGGACCAGCCGCAGTTCGTCACGCACCAGTCGCGGGATCAGGAATCGGTCCCGCACGCGCTCCCAGCCCCGTTGCGCGATCAGGCTGGCCTCGTCGGGGTGCGTGAGGAGGTAGAGGATGCGGTCGGCACAGCTCTCTACCGAGTCCACCAGGAATCCGCCGACGCCGTCTTCAATCTGCAGAGGGATCCCCCCGGCCCTCCCGCCCACCACCGGAGTGCGCTTCCACAGCGCCTCGGAGACAACCAGGCCGAAGCCTTCGCGGATCGACTTCTGGACCGCGACGTCGGCGACTGACTGGAACGCGTTGACCTCGTGCGCACCGACACCGGTGAGGTTCGTAAACAGAAAGAAGTCGGGATCCCCCTCCCCCTCCGTACGGATCTGTTCGTAGATTTCCCACCCCCCGGGGTCGTCGTCCGCCATCGCGCCGATGAGCGCCAACTGAACTTCCGGCATCTGTGCCTTGACAATCCGGTAGGCGTCGATGACGCCCTGGGGGTCCTTCCAGGGGTCGAAACGTGACACCTGGATCACCAGCGGCCGTGTCAGGTCCACACCGAACTCCGCCACCTCCTCGCGGCACAGGTGCCGCGGCAGCACCCGATTCTTCGGGCTCAGCGGATCGATCGCGGGCGGGACGAAGGCGGTCGAGGGGCCGACCCAGTCGGCGGGCACGAACTTTGGCAGCGTGAACACCGCAGCGTCGTAGCTCTCGACGTAGGGTTTGAGAAATGCCCAGACCGCTGCGTTCGGCGAGGAGGTGTCGATGTGGCACCGCCAGACCCACCGCGCGTCGACGTTCGAGTAGCGTCGCATCGCCGCGGGCTGGGGGTCGTGGACGATGGCGACGTCGAAGGGGCCGGCCAGCTCCGCCGCGCAGGTTTCGTTGTGGCGCAGGTAGACGTCCTGCACCTGGTCGGTCAGGTCGAACGTGGCACCCTGCAGCGCATTGTGGAAGCCCTTGGTGACTCGGAAAAACTCCTGCGCGCCGCCGATCACCCACCACTGCGCATCCAACCCGACGTCACATTCCAGCGGGATCATCGACGTCAGCAGTTCGGCGACCCCTCCGCCGTGTGCCGCCGAGTTCACTTGCACCAACTGCAGCCCCCGCAGGGCGCGCCCCAAGTCGCGGATCTCGTCCAGCACTTCCCCTCCGGCGACCGCGGCGTAGGCCGCGAGGGACTTGACCTTGCAGGCGACCCTTTGGAGCATACTTCCTCTCCTCCGCGGGCGGCGACCGTGCGTCCGGTGCCGCCTTTCTACCCCTTGACCGCGCCGGTGAGGATCCCGCTGACGAAGTACCGCTGCAGCGCGAAGAAGACGATGAGCGGCAGGGCCATCGAGACGAACGCCGCGGCAGTCAGCAGGTGCCAGCCCCCGCCCAGCGAGTTCACCAGGTTGCTGATGGTGACCGTCATCGGCGCCACCGCGGGCCGACCGCCCAGATAGATGAGCGCCGCCAGCAGGTCGTTCCAAACCCAGAGGAACTGAAAGATCGCCAACGACGCCAGCGCCGGAACGGAGAGGGGCAGAACGAGCCGGAAGAATGCGGTCAGCGGCGAAGCGCCGTCGAGGTATGCCGACTCGAACAGGTCCCGCGGCAGCGACCCGATGAAGTTGCGCAGCAAGTAGATCGCAAACGGCAGCCCGTATCCCGTGTGGGCCAGCCACAGCGCGGGGAACGTGCCCGTCAGTCCCAGGGCGTTGAACAGACGCAACACGGGCACCAGCGTGGTCTGCAGCGGGATCACGAGCAGCGCGACGACGACGATGAACAGCGCGCCGCGTCCGGGGAATTCCATCCAGGCGAACGCATACGCCGCGAACGCGGCGATCAGCAGCGGGATCACCGTCGCCGGGATCGTGATCACCAGACTGTTGGCGAAGCTCAAGGCCATGTTCTGTGTCGTCAGGACCTGCGCGTAGTTCTCCAGCGTGAACGTGGGGTTCCACAGGACGGTCCACCACCCAGAGGTCGCCACGTCGCGCGCCGGACGAAACGAGCTGACGAGCAGGCCGACCGTGGGCACCAGCCAGATCGTGCAGAGGATCCAGAGTCCGACGTGGGCCGGCAGGGCCAACGCGATCTCGGCCGCGCGCCGCACCGCGCGCTTTCGTGGCAAAGCCACCGTCGCGGTCGTCACCGCGTCGCCTCCTGCTCACGGAACCGTCGGATGTTCGCGACCATCACCGGCAGGATCGCCAGGAACAAGACGATCGCGATCGCGCTGGCCCGGCCGAAGTGGCGAATGTTGAACAGCTCCTTGTACATGCGGTTCGCAATGACTTCGGTGCCAAAGTTGCCGTTCGTCATCACATAGACGACGTCGAACACCTTCAGCGAGGTGATGACCATCGTCGTCGCCACGACTGCCACCGTCGAAGCGATCATCGGCAGCGTGATCTGCCAGAACAGGCGCACCTCCCCCGCACCGTCCACGCGTCCGGCTTCCAGTACCTCCGTTGGTACCCCTTTGAGGGCCGCGGACAGGATCACCGCGCAGAACCCCGTCCACATCCACACGCCGACGAGGACGAGGAAGAAGTTGTTCTCCGGTGCGTTGACCAGCCAGGCCCGCGGCTGAAATCCGGGAACCAAACCCGTCAGCACTGCGTTCAGCGTCCCGATCTGCGGAGTGCCCGCGGGCCGGAACTCGTACACGAACTTCCAGATCACGCCGGCCGCGACGAACGATAAGGCCATCGGCAGGAACACAATCCCCTTCGCGATCGACTCGTAGCGTACGCGCTCGGCGAGCACCGCGATCAGCAGGCCTGCCGAGACCGTCAGCCCCGTGAAGAAGGCCAGCCAGATCATGTTGTTGCGGAACGCGATCAGCATCTCGCGGTCGGTGAAGGCGAAGACGTAGTTGGCGAGTCCCACCCACTGCGTCCCGTTCGCGTTGCGTAGGCTCAGCACGAAGGTATTGACCGTGGGGTAGACGAGGAAGACCGTCAGGAAGACCAGCGCCGGTCCCACCCACACCCAGGGCCGCACGCGCCGCTGCGTCGTCTCCGGCAGCTGTCGGATCGCCAGTTCGGCCGCTGCGACGTACGCCGCGGACACGAGCGGGGCCCCAACCGCCACGAGCAGGACCGCGGCAAACCGTTCCATCCTACCGGTTGGTGTTCGGCGCACCCGCGATCAATTCCTGGGCACGCGGATCGTCGTCACCCCGAGCACACAGGAGAAACGCTCGGGGACGGTGAACCGTCAGACCAACCCGGCGTGCGGTCGTGCATCGCCCTCGTCGTGATCGCCGCGGCCTCGCTGGCGGCCGCGGCCCAAGGAGCGCCGCTTCCGGTGGCCCCGGGCATCGATGTCTTCCTGGCAGACCCCGCGCCGGCACGGGGCCGCCGGATCGGGCTCGTGACGCACCGCGCGGCGGTCACCCGCGACGGCCGCACCACCGCCGCCGCGCTGATCGAAAACACTGAGCTCCGCGTCACCGCGCTGTTCGCCCCCGAACACGGCATCGACGGCACGTTCGGCGCCGGAGAGCCGGTGCCGAACGTGCGGGGCCCCACACCCGTCTACAGCCTGTACGGATCTACGCTCAGGCCGACCCGACAGATGCTGCACGGTGTCGACCTCTTGGTGATCGACCTCCAGGACGTGGGCGTCCGTCCGTACACCTACGCGTCCACCATGAGCCTGGTGCTGGAAGCCGCACGTGCCGCACGCCGGCCGGTGGTCGTCCTCGACCGACCCAATCCGCTCGGCGGCGTCACCGTGGACGGGCCCGTTCTCGAGCCGCCGTTTCGCTCCTTCATCGGCCCCCACCCCATCCCGATGGTCCACGGCATGACGATCGGCGAACTGGCACGGTTGTTCAACGACGCGTTCGGAATCGGTGCGCAACTGCGCGTCGTGCCGATGGAAGGCTGGACGCGGACGATGACGTGGGCGGACACCGGACTCGGCTGGGTCAACCCGTCTCCCGGGATCACCAGTCCCCAAGCGCCCTTCTATTACGCCGCCACAGGGCCGATCGACGGCACCAACTTGTGGAACGGCGTGGGCACGTCCTCGCGGTTCCAGGTCGTGCTGGCCCCATGGATCCCGGACGGGGCGCAGCTCGCCGAACGGCTGAACCGTCACCGGCTGCCCGGCGTGCGGTTCTCGGCGTCCGCCCTCCCTCATCCCCGCACCGGCCGTGTCTGGCGGGGCGTGCGGCTTCACGTCACCGAACCCGCCGCGTTTCGGCCGGCGACGACGACCGTCTACATCCTCTGCGAGATCCGCGACCTATATGGTGACCGTCTCGCGTTCCGCGTGCCACCCCGCGGGCGTGCGCTGTTTGACGTGGTGTGGGGAACCCAGCAGGTGCGGTCAGCCATCCGGCGCAAGGACCCACCCGCACGGATCGTGGCACGCTGGGAGGCCGGACGGCATCGGTTCGAGCGGCTGCGCGAACGCCACCTCCTCTATCGCTGATCCACCGGCGACGGTGCTCTGGTGCCGCCGCCCGGCGAACCCGCATGGCGACCGGTCTCAGGCTCGTGGACACGGAATGTGTGGTAGGCTCGTGCTGAATGCCCGACGCAGATCACAGCCTGCCGATCGACCGTATGGACCGGATCGTCCTGCACCACACGGCGATCCTGTTCACCGCCCAGGCGCTGGTCACCGCGGTCTTCATGCTGATGCCCGCGCTGGGGGGTAGCATGGTTCTGCAGCTGACAGGAGACGTCGCGGCCATCGGGCTTCCCATCGCACTCTCCCAGTTGGGGCAGACCGTCACCGCGTACCCCGCAGGGAGGCTGATGGACGCCTACGGCCGGAGGTTGGTGCTGCTGGGCGCCGCAGCGCTGTCCGCGATCGGCTCGACAGCGATCGCGGCGACGTTCGGGGCCGCAGACCTGATGCTGTTCCTCCTGGCGGCAGTGGCCTTCGGATACGCGAGCGGTCCGCTGCATCAAATCGGGATGGTGGCCGCGGAGATCCAGCCACCCGAGCGGCGTGCGTCGGCCCTGGGGCTCGTACTGACGGGCAGCGTCGTGGGAGTGCTCTTTACGCCCGCCCTGGTGGCATGGCTGACGCGCGGCGCGCACGCGGAAGCGGAAGGAATCGTCGCCACGTGGATCTTCGGCGCGGGAGCACTCGCGGTCGCGGCGGGCGTGCTCGCATGGCTGCGTCCGGACCCCCTGGAAATCGCGCGCCGCACCGGCGGCGCCCCGGAGGCGGTGAGCCCGACGGCAGCGATGCTGCTGCGCCACCCCGCCACTCTGGCGCCCATCGCCGTGTCGGCCTGCCTGTGGGGCACGATGACCCTGGCCATGGTGGTGACGCCGGTCGCCCTCCGACAGCACGGACACCACCTCGGCGCGATCGTCTCCGCGGTGTCTATCCATGCGATCGGGATGTATGCGTTCGGGCTTCCCCCTCGGCCGGCTCGCCGACTGGCTGGGCCATCGCGCGATGATGGCCGCAGGGACGGTGGCCTGCGCGGTCGGCGCTGCCGGGGCCATGGCCGTGACCGACTACTGGGCCGCGACAGCCTGCCTCTTCGTCGTGGGGGTGGGGTGGTCCGCAGGTCTGGTCGCGGCCACCGCGCTGCTCGCCAACGCCACCTCGGCCCGGCTGCGGGGTCGCACCTTCGGCATGACTGAGTTCGCCGCACGTTTGGCCAACCTGCTGTTTCCCGTTGCCGGAGCCGGTGCGGCCAGCCTATGGGGATTCGCCGGAACCGCCGGGATCGCGGCGACCGTAACGCTGCTGCCGATGCTCCTGATCTGGCGGATGCCTTCCCCTAGCGCATCCGGCTGAGCCCGAGCGCGACGAGCACGACCCCACCGGCCAAGACGACGCCGCCGGCGGCCGGCGACAACGGGATCACCCTGCGCCGTTCCGCCTGGATCTCCACTGGCCCCAACTGCACCTCGGTGCGCTCCGTCCCGTAGGGAATGCCTTCGAAGAACAGCGCCATCGTACCGACGACGATCAGCACGACGCCCAGCAAGATCACAACTGTCCTCATGTTCTGTTCACCTCGACGGAAGTGACTCAGAGCCTTTTCGGTCGTGGGCAGGCTCTGTCCACTTAGTGTCCACCGCCGTCCTCGGCCCGTTCGCACGCCCGCCGTTCGTTTGACACCCCAACCCCGCGGTTCCTATACTCGATACTGTCCACGGCGGGCCGTTAGCTCAGGTGGTCAGAGCGCAGTCCTGATAAGACTGAGGTCCGTGGTTCGAGTCCACGACGGCCCACCACCCTCCACGATCCGGCGGATCCTCTCCGCGTCCGGTGGCCACGACGCAGCCGAAAACGCAGCATGCGATGTAGGGGAGGTATCGACGATGCGGACGCACAGGACGCTGTTGATCGGCACCGCGGGAACGGCGCTCGCCTTGCTGCTCGGCATCCAACTGATCCCCGCCCCCTGGGCCCAGCTGGAGGCGTCCCCGAGCGGTTTCGCCCGATACCCTTACGGCGGTGCCACGCTCAACGGCTGGATCGCCGAGTCGTACGCGGAGACCGGCGCCGGCGATCTGCCGGCGTTCACGTCCTGGCTGGAGGACACCTACTGGGCCGACTCCTCCGTCCACTGGAAGGGCGTGGCGGATCTGACCGAGGCCCTGCGGCGCATCCGGGCAGACCTCCAGCGCACGGCGGGTGTCGACCAGCGGTCGGCGCTCGAACGGGAGGCGGCAGCATGGCTGCACCGCGTCACCAAGAGACTGATTCCGCGGTTCAGCATCGAGCGCGGCTACGAGTTCGCCTACACTGTACGCTACGGGGAACGCCAGTGTTTCCTCCAGTCGGTCCTCCTGGCCGCACTGCTGCAGGGGGCGGGCATCGAAGCGGGCACGTACATGGTGTGGAGGAACGACAAGGGACAGACGACCAACAACGGCCACGCGACGGCATTCGCACGGCTCTCGAACGGGCGTGACATCCTCGTGGACGCCTCCTACCCCGAGCCGTTCGTCCGGCACCAGGGGGTGTTCGTACGCCACGGTGACACGTACCGGTTCGCGGAGCCGCTCTACGCCGCCGACGGGACGATCACGGGCTACCGGGCCAGCCGCCGGGCCATCCCCTTGGGGACGATTCAGGGGCTGGACGAGGCGTTCTTGCGCTCCCAGTTCTACTTCTACCGCGGCGAACACGCACCCGGCGGGTGGCTCGCCAAGCCGTCCACGCCCCAGGGGCTGGCACGCTCTGCGGCCCACATGGAGCAAGCGCAGCGCCTGAACCCCGGCAATCCGCTGGCCGTATACGTATTGGGGCACGTGTACCGCAAGCAGAATCGCATCGCAGATGCCAAGGAGCAGTACCGGCGCGCTCATCGTCTGTACGACTCCTACGGGTACGTCCCCGCCGGACCCGCCGATGCCTACCGCTGGGCCACGCGGTAGCCGCCGGCTGCTTTACTCCGGCGGGACCCGCGCGCGAGATGTCGGTCTGCGGATGGCCACAGTCACCTGTGCGCTCGCGTTGTCCGCGGCCGTCCCTGTCTGGCCGTCACAAGCGGCCCCCCAGCCAGCCACACCGGCCGAACGCCTCCGGCAGGCGTTGCTGCGGGTCGAGCCCTCCGAGCGCGTGGTGCGGGTCGTCGTCGACACGAACGGCCGGATCCGGGTCGCCGGCGTGGTGCTAACGTACGACCCCCGACAACGTGATCCGGTGCCCGCGCTGCAAACCCGCACGTGGCGGTTGGCTGCGGTGGCGTTCGCCACCTTGGCGGATCTGACCGAGTTCCACGTGACCGCGTTCCACCACGCCGGAGGGTGGTTCGACGGAAACCGCTGGGACGTGACGTTCACGGCGGCGGTCTCTGCCCGCGAACTCCGAGCGGCCGCCGACGGTTCCGCCGACCGCGTGCTGCGCAGCTGGGCCCATCCGGCGCTCCGGGTCTGGCCCGCTGCCCAGCGTATGGCAGCGCTCGACGTGTACGCGCGCTCCCTGGCCCCGATAACCTACGAATCGCAACCGACCTTCGTGGGCCGGGCGGTGGAACGGATCGTGGAACTGCGGGACCGTCTGATCAGCATGTTCCGGGGCGGTCCGTCGGACGGCAAGATCTTCCGCGGTGCGCCGAACCGCACAGCGATCGCGCTGACGTTCGACGACGGTCCGGTCCCCGTGTACACGACCCTGCTGCTCGACACGCTCCGGTCGCTGAACGTGCGATCCACGTTCTTCCTGATCGGGACGCGGGTGCTGCAGTACCCGTACCTCGCCCGCGCGATCGCCGACGACGGGCACGAGGTCGCCAACCACACGCACACCCACCCGACCCTCACGCAGCTTCCTCCGGCGGTGCTCCGTACCGAGATCGCCCAGGCCCAGCGTGCCATCACGGCGGCGACCGGCCGGACGCCGCGCTACTTCCGACCGCCCGGGGGGCAGTACAACACCGCCGTCGTACGCGAGGCTTCGCGCCAGGGTCTGGCGACGGTGCTGTGGAGCGACGCGCCGGGCGACCACACTGCCCCTGCCCCCGCAGAACTCGCCGACCGCATCACGCGGTCCGCCCGCAACGGTGGGATCGTGCTGCTGCACCAGGGCATCCCCCAGACCATCCAGGCCCTGCCGGCGGTAGCCTCCGAGTTGCGGCGGCGCGGGTTCTCCCTGCTCACCGTCACCGACGTGGTCTCCGAAGAGGAGGCGTCGTGATGGACCCGCCGATCGATCGGCCAGACCCTGGTGGGGCAGGCGGGGTGGCTACAGGCGGAGGAAGATCCGCCGACGGTACAAGACGAAGAGGACGAGCCACCAGAAGGCGACCACAGCGGATGCGTACGCCCAGGCGCCATGGAGGGCGCCCATCTCCTTGACCAACCATCCCAGTACGGCCTCGTGCAGGGTCGGTCCTTCCGAGCCGACGGGCAGGCGCAGGCGTTGGACGACGTACACGCGGAACAGGATGGCGCCCATGTATACCAGGATCGCGTTGGAACCCAGCACGACCAGAGGCAACGCGACCGCCCGCCAGCCCCGCACGTCGAGCAGCCCATACAGGCCACCGACCGCGAGAGCGCCGGTTCCGATCACCCACAGGACCAGCGAGGGCGTCCACAGCGCCCGGTTGAACGGCATCTCGAGCTGCCACAACCAACCGGCCAGCGTCAGGGCCGCTCCGCCGCCGACCAGCCAGCCGATGCGCCGCACCGCCGGTAGGGTGGCGCGTGCGAAGACCTCTCCGGCGAGGGTCCCGGCGATGACGATCGCGGATGTCGGCACGAGGGAGGCGAGCCCGGCCAGATGGTATCTCTGGAAGTAGGTGGTGTTGAGGTAGTGCAGGATGTTCCGTCCCGGCTCCAGCACGCCGCTGCCGACACCGGGCACCGGCGCAAACTTCAACAGCGCCCAGTGGCCCAACACCAGCGCAGCGCACAACGCCGCCCTCCCGCCGACCGGCAACCGCGCCGTCGTCGCGGCCACGAGATAGGTCAGACCCAGCACCTGCAGGATGCCCAGACCGAGGTACAGGCGCCCGTACACGCTCGTGTACACCACCAACCCCAACACGACCAGCAAGAACGAACGTCGGAGGATCCGCAGCACCGGCGGGAGACCTCCGGCGGCCTGGCGCGACCGGGCGGCGCTCAGGGGAATCGCCACACCCATCACGAACAGAAACCACGGGAAGACCACGTCCGTCAGCGTCACGCCGGCACCCCACGGGGCGTGCCGCAGCTGCACCGGTATAGAGGGGCTCCAGACGATGTGGTTGGCCAGCAACATCCAGAAGATCAGGAACCCGCGGAAGGCGTCCAGTGAGGCGACGCGCGCCGCCGCTGCGTCCGCTGGCGACGCGTCCGCCGCAGCCGATGCGGAGGATGCCAAGCTGCGTCCGACCGTCACGACCTGCACGTATCCATTCTATGCGCGCGGGCACGGGACGAAAACCGTTCTGCTGTGCGCAGACCGCGTCGACACGTCCTGGCGAGCTTCGCCGGGCGCACGGGACGCGCGGACGACGCTCAGGCCACGGAACCGACGAGGGGGAGGCGATGCGCGAAGCGCTGATCGTCGAGGCGATTCGGACGCCGATCGCCAAGCGCGACCGGGGTCTGCGGGAGGTCCATCCGGTCGATCTGCTGGCGGATCTGCTGACCGCGCTTGTGGAGCGGACCGGGATCGATCCGGCCCGCATCGACGATGTCATCGTCGGCTGCGTCGACCAGGTGGGCGAACAGGCCGCCAACGTGGCGCGCAACGCATGGCTGGCGGCGGGGCTGCCGGAGTCCGTCCCCGCGGTGACGATCGACCGCCAGTGCGGATCGAGTCTGCAGGCGGTCCACTTCGCTGCCCAAGGGGTGATCGCCGGAGCCTACGAGGCGGTGATCGCCGGCGGCGTGGAGTCGATGACGCGCGTCCCATTGTTCGCGAACGCGGCGCGCGGACCGGGCACCCCCCTGGTCGCCAGGATGCGCGACCGCTACCGGTTGGAGAGGGAGTGGTTCGACCAGGCCGAGGGTGCTGAGCGGATCGCGCGGCGGTGGGGGTTCGGGCGGGAAGACCTCGACCGGTTCGGCCTGGAAAGCCACCGCAGGGCCTCGGCGGCGCAGCGCGCCGGCCGGTTCGAGGCAGAGATCGTGCCCGTGGGCGGTTTGGCCGCAGACGAAGGCATTCGGCACGACACCTCGCTGGAGAAGATGCTGTCGCTGCCGCCGGCCTTCCCGCACCTGGAACTCATCACCGCCGGCAACTCCAGCCAGATCTCCGACGGCGCCAGTGCGGCGCTCATCGTCTCGCCTCGGGCCGCCGAAGCGCTCGGGCTGCGGGTGCGCGCCAGGTTCGTCTCGTTCGCCGTGGTGGGCGTCGACCCCGTGACGATGCTGACAGGGCCCATACCCGCCACGTGGAAGGCGCTCGAGAGGGCGGGCCTGCGGGTGGAGGACGTCGACCTGTTCGAGGTCAACGAGGCATTCGCGTCGGTGGTCCTCGCCTGGCAACGCGAATTTCGGGCCCCGTGGGACCGGGTGAACGTAAACGGCGGCGCAATTGCCCTGGGGCACCCCCTGGGGGCCACCGGTACGCGGATCCTCGCCACCCTGCTGCACGAGATGGAGCGTCGCCGGGCCCGACACGGCCTGATCGCGATCTGTGAAGGCGGCGGCATGGCCAACGCGACGGTCATCGAGCGGCTGCCGTAGACGGGCCGCAAAAACCGGAGGGGGCATCGCAATGCCCCCTCCGTCACCGGCCCCTCACCCGAGGCTTGGCTGTGGTCACACCATCGGTGGCGTCGGTGCGGTGGATTCCTCCTCCTCCTTCTTCTCGACGACGATCGCCTCGGTCGTCAGCAGCAGCCCCGCCACCGACGCCGCATTCTGCAGCGCGGACCGGACGACCTTCGCAGGGTCAACGATCCCCGCATTCATCATGTCCTCGAACCCACCGGTGAGCACGTTGTACCCCACGTTGGGGTCGCTGAGCTGCTTGACCTTCTCGACGACGATCGAGCCTTCCTGACCGGCGTTGACCGCCAGTTGCTTGAGCGGCTCCTCCAGCGCCCTGCGGACGATCGCGGCGCCCACGGCTTCGTCGCCCTCCAGCTTCAGCGCCTCGACCGCGCCGATCGCGCGGACCAGTGCGACGCCGCCGCCGGGCACGATCCCCTCCTCGACGGCCGACCGCGTCGCCGACAGCGCGTCTTCGACCCGCGTCTTCTTGTACTTCATCTCGGTTTCGCTGGCGGCGCCGATCCGCAGTACTGCAACACCGCCGGTGAGTTTGCCCAGTCTCTCCTGAAGCTTCTCACGATCGTAGTCGGAATCGGTCTCCTCGATCTGCTTGCGTATCTGTTGGATCCGCTTCTCGATCTCCTTGCTGTCACCCGCTCCACCGACGACGATCGTCTCCTCCTTGCGGACACGGACCTGCTTGGCGCGGCCGAGCTGGGAGACGTCGGTGTTCTCGAGCTTCAGTCCCAGTTCCTCGCTGATCACCGTGCCTCCGGTCAGGATCGCGATGTCCTGCAGGATCGCCTTCCGGCGTTCTCCGAACGCGGGCGCCTTCACCGCGCAGACGTTTAGGGTGCCGCGCAGCTTGTTCACGACCAACGTCGCCAGGGCCTCGCCCTCCACATCCTCGGCGATCAGCAGCAGCGGGCGGCCGGTCTGGACCGTGCGCTCCAGCACCGGCAGCAGGTCCTTCACCGCCGACACCTTACGGTCGGTGATCAGCAGGAACGGCTCCTCCAGGACCGCCTCCATCTTCTCCGGGTCGGTCACGAAGTACGGGGAGATGTAGCCCTTGTCGAACTGCATCCCCTCGACAATCTCCACCGTCGTCTCGATGCCCTTGCTCTCCTCGACGGTGATCACGCCATCCTTGCCGACCTTATCCATCGCATCGGCGATGATCTTTCCGATCTCCGCGTCGTTGGCCGAGATCGTCGCGACCTGCTCGATCGCCTCCTTGGTCTCGACGGGCTTGGCGATCTTCCGGATGTGTTCGACGACCGCCTCTGTCGCCTTGTCGATGCCGCGCTTCAGTGCCATCGGGTTGCTTCCGGCGGCGACGTTGCGCAGCCCCTCCCGGATGATCGCCTGGGCGAGGATCGTCGCCGTGGTCGTGCCGTCACCGGCGACATCGCTCGTCTTCGTCGCGACCTCGCGGACGAGCTGCGCGCCGGCGTTCTCGAACGGGTCTTCGAGTTCCACTTCCTTGGCGACCGTCACGCCGTCGTGGGTGATCGTGGGCGACCCGAACTTCTTTTCGAGCACGACGTTGCGGCCCTTGGGACCCAGCGTCACCCTCACCGCGTCGGCCAGCTTGTTGACCCCGCGCTCGAGTGCACGCCGCGCGTCCTCGTCGAACCGCAGTTCCTTGGCCATCTCCATCACCTCCGGGATTACCGCATCGCGAAAGGACGCGCCGTACCCTATGCCTTTGCGGCGACGGGCTCACGCTCCACGATCGCCAGGATGTCGCTCTGGCGCAGGATCAGCAGATCCTCGTCGTCGATCTTGACTTCGGTGCCGGCGTACTTGGCGAACAGCACGCGGTCGCCGACCTTCACGTCCATCGGCAGCCGCTTGCCGTCCTCGTCCAGCGCGCCGGGACCGACCGCCAGGACTTCACCGTGCTGCGGCTTTTCTTTGGCGGTATCGGGCAGCACGATCCCGCCCTTGGTCCGCTCCTCCTCTTCCAGCGGCTTCACGACGACACGATCACCGAGCGGCTTGAGCCTCATGTCTGCATCCCTCCTCGAACGGACGTGGGTTGTGGTGCTTAGCACTCGCGGCGTCTGAGTGCTAATCCGTCTCCATAGTAGGCCGCCGGCCGCAGGTCTTCAAGCCCCTGTTCCACGCCCCGGCGACACGGAGCCGAGGGCGGGCGGCCGTGCGACTACGCGGAGGTCGCCAGCGGCAGATCGGCGATCGCGGTGAGGTTCCACGCCGCACGCTCACCCGCGGCCAGACGGTAGGCGCCCGCGCAGGCGATCATCGCGGCGTTGTCGGTGCACAGATCCGGCGGTGGCACGAACAGCGGGACCCCGGCACGCTCGGCGGCGTTGCTCAACCTCTGCCGGAGGAGTCGGTTCGCGGCGACCCCGCCCCCCAGCAGCACCGATGCGGGGCGGCGGTCCTGCAGCGCCTGGCCCGTCCGGCTGACCAGGTGGTTGACGACTGCGGCCTGGAAGGAGGCCGCCAGGTCGGCCGGGTCCGGCGCGGGGTCGGACCGCAAGGCCCGGACCACGGCGGTCTTGAGGCCGCTGAAGCTGAAGTCGTAGCCGCCCTCGCCCGCCAGCGGCTCGGGGAGCGATACGCGGCCGGGGTCGCCGTCGCGACTGAGGCGGTCGATCTCCGGTCCACCGGGGTATCCCAGACCCATCGCCCGCGCGGCCTTGTCGAATGCTTCGCCGGCGGCGTCGTCGCGCGTACGTCCCAGGACTTCGTACGCTCCGTACGCGGGGATCCACAGCAGGTCGGTATGCGCGCCGGATACGACGAGCGCCAGAGCGGGCAGCGGAAACGGGCCGTGCGCGAGCACGTTGGCGTAGATGTGCCCCTCCAGGTGGTTGACACCCACCAGGGGCAGCCGCGTGCTCGCCGCCAAGGCCTTCGCGAATGCGACCCCGACCGCCAGGGCGCCCACCAACCCGGGTCCGTAGGTGACGGCGATGCCCTCGATTGCGGGCCGATCGGAGCCGTCCGCTCGCACAGGCAAACGCACCCCCCCGCGTTCGAGGGCTTCGTCGACGACCGGCAGCAGGCGTTCGATGTGCCTCCGCGACGCCAGTTCGGGCACCACGCCGCCGTAGCGGGCATGCAGGTCCACTTGCGACGCGACCACGTTCGACAGGATCTCCCGTCCGCGGACCACCGCGGCCGCGGTCTCGTCGCACGACGTCTCGATGCCCAAAACCACCTCACCGGTCATGGATCCATGGTAAACGGCGAAGAAGGATGCATGACAGATCCTGCAGCCCGCCTTCGATTAGTCGCTGGAAGTCTCGAGGGCGGCGCGCAGCGCGTCGAACCGCTGCCGGAACGGCTCCTCCCAGATGTTGCCGGTCCACATGATGATGGCGTCTTCGCCGTTGTCGCTGTAGTAGCGACGGCGCACGTGGACCTCGCGGAATCCGTATTTCCGGTACAGGGACTGCGCGATGCGGTTGGACTTGCGCACCTCCAGTGTGACCCAGCGCGCGCCGCGGGAACGCGCCTGCTCGATCAGCGCCGCCAGCAGCCGCTCGCCGATTCCCTGCCCACGAAACCGGGGGTCCACAGCGATCGTGGTGATGTGCGCCTCCTCGAGGATCACCCACATGCCGGCGTAGCCCACCACGTCTTCGCCCTTTCGCGCAACCACGTAGCAGGCGACCCGGTTCTCACGGATCTCGCGCCGGTAGGCATCCGCGGGCCAAGGGGTTGCAAACGACTGACGCTCGATCTCCATCACGCGCGGGATGTCCTCCGCGCGCATCGCGTCGATTCTCACCGCCGACAGAAGCTTCATCCCACACCGGCAGCGCGCAGCGCCGGGCTCCGCCCGTACCGCGGCTGGATCGAGTACAGACTCTCCCCGCCCTGCAGGATGCGGCTGCGGCCCACCGCGGCCACCGTGGCCGCGCGCGGCGCCCACAGGACGCGTTCGGCGATCCGGGCACCGGGCAGCGCCGCCGTGAACAGGTCCCCGTAGGCCAGCAGACCGTCGCCCGTCAGAACCAGTCCGCGCAGGTCGATCCCGCAGGCAGAAAAGCGCACCAGGATCTGCTCCGGTGGGGCGGTCACCTCCTCGACCGCACGAACCCATCCGTGGTCCCGACGCGCGAACAACGCGGCGGCGACCTCGCCGCGTCGGGCGTCGAGGACCGGTACCACGGCGTCGGCGCCCTCCATGGCCGCCGCCATCGCCTCCAGCGTCGGGACCCCGCACGCCGGCAGGTCGCGTCCCCGCGCCCAGGCCTGGGCGGTGGCGATGCCGATCCGCAACCCCGTGAACGACCCCGGACCGACGGAGACGGCCACCCCTTCCACCGCCTCCGGTCCGAGGTCACTTTCGCCCAGCATGTCCTCGATCGCCGGCGCGAGCCACTCAAGCGCACGGGCACGGCCCACCAGCGTCCGCTCCGCGCGCAGTCCTCCGTCGTCCACCAGTGCGACGCTGCAGGCCCGCGTCGCCGACTCGATCCCCAGGACCAGCATCCGCCCCTACCCCGAGCCCGGCGCCAGACGACGGGCGAACGGCTCGCTCGACGCCGCGCGGCCGGGCTCGTGCACGTGGGCGTCAGCCGCCCAGCGTTGGGCCAGCTCCGTGCTGCGGACGCCCACGGGACGCAGGTTCAGCGCCCGTCGATCCCCCTCCAGGATTTGCATCTCCACCCACAGGCTGTCGACCGGCAAGACATCCCTCGCGCGCTCGGCCCACTCGATCACGACGACCCCGCCCTCGTCGAAGAGCTCATCCAGACCGATGCTGAGGAGGTCCGCCGGGTCGAGCCGGTACAGGTCGACGTGGTACAGGCGCAGCGAACCGTGATACTCCCGGATCAGGGTGAACGTCGGACTGGCGACGTAGCCACGCACCCCCATGCCCGCGGCCATGCCCTGCACCAGGGTCGTCTTGCCCGCCCCCAAGTCTCCGGTCAGCGCGACGACATCGGCCGCCCGCACCGCCCGGCCCAGAGCCCTGCCCAGCGCGCGAGTCTGTTCGGGGCCGTCCGTCACCCACCGGCGCCAGACCATTGCACCTCAGTCCCGGGCATCGCGCGCGAGGAACGGCCGCAGGAGATCGATCGGAATCGGGAAGATCGTCGTGCTGTTCTGCTCGCTCGCAATCTCCGACAGGGTCTGCAGGTAGCGCAGCTGCAACGCGATCGGCTGCTCGGCGATCCGGCGCGCCGCCTCGACCAGCTTCTCCGCCGCCTGGAACTCGCCTTCGGCGTTGATGATCTTTGCCCGCCGTTCGCGCTCGGTCTCGGCCTGACGCGCCATCGCCCGCTTCATCCCCTCCGGGAGCGCGACATCCTTCACTTCCACCGCGGTCACCTTGATCCCCCAGGGATCCGTGGCCTCATCGATCGTCTGCTGGAGCTGCTGGTTCACTTTCTCGCGCCGCGCCAGCAGGTCGTCCAGTTCGTGCTGCCCGATGACGCTGCGCAGGGTGGTCTGCGCGTACAGCGATGTGGCGCGCACGAAGTCCTCGACCCTCACGATCGCATCCTCCGGGTTGACGACGCGGAAGTAGACGACCGCATCCACGGTCACCGGTACGTTGTCGCGCGTCATCATCTCCTGCCGGGGGACGTCGAGGGTGACGATCCGTAGGTCGACCTTGATCATGCGGTCGATGACGGGCCACAGGATGAACAACCCCGGCCCCTTGGCGCCCACGAGTCGCCCGAGCCGGAAGATCACGCCGCGTTCGTACTCGCGGACGATCCGGATCATCGAGGACAGCACCACGAAGACCAAAACCAGGATGGTGACAGCCGTGGTGGTGGTCACGATCTCTCCCCCTCCCTCCGCACGCGCAGGCGTAGCCCCTCCAGTCCCACTACGCGGACGCGCTCACCCGGTTGGATCGGATCGCCGTCCGCTTCGGCGGTCCACAGCTCCCCTTGCACGAAGACGGTACCCGCCGGCGCGATCTCCGACCGCGCCACCCCGACCGCACCGACCAGGGCTTCCCGTCCCGACGACGGTCGGCGCCGCTGGGCACGCAGTCCCGCTCCGACCGCGAACAGGAAGAACGCCCCGGTCAGCAGCCCCAGGACGAGCACGAGTTCCACAGACGTTCGCAGGTACGGCTCTTGGTTGCTCGTGAGCAGAATTCCTCCCAGGATGAACGAGATGATGCCCCCGACCCCGAGCACGCCAAAGCCCGGGGTGAACAGCTCCGTGATGAACAGGGCGACGCTCAGGCCGATCAGCGCCAACCCCGCATAGTTCACCTGGAGGATGGCGAACGACGTAAAGGCCAGGATCAGCGCGATCGCGCCGACGACGCCGGGAAAGATCGCACCGGGATTGTTCAGCTCGAAGATGATCCCGTAGATCGCGATCGTCATGAGGATGAGGCCCACGTTCGGCTCCGCTAGGACGTCCAGCAGCCGCTCCCGAACATCCATTTCCAGCCGCACCGTCTCGGCGCCGCGCGTACGCAGCAGGCGTCTCTCGCCGCCCACCTCGACCGTCCGGCCGTCAGCCCGGACGAGCAGCTCTGCAAGGTCGGCGGCGAGGAAGTCGATGACGCGCAGTCGGACCGCCTCTTCCGAGGAGATCGATGCCGCCTCGCGGATCGCCCGCTCGGCCCAGTCTGCGTTGCGGCCCCGGCGCTCGGCGATCGTGCGGATCTTGGCCACGGAGTCCTCGGTGGCCTTGCGCAAGGCGGTCCGCTGGCTCTCCGTCTCTTGGCCCTCGCCCACCGCGATCGGCGTCGCGGCGCCGAGGTTCGTCGTGGGCGCCATCGCCGCCACGTGGGACGCGTAGACGACGAACACCCCAGCCGACGCCGCTCGGGCGCCGGCGGGCGAGACGTACACGATCACCGGGAGGGGCGCATTGAGCAGCGCCTTCGTGATGTCGTCGGTGGACCGCAGCAGACCGCCGGGCGTGTCGAGTTCCACGACCAGGGCTGCCGCACCGGCTCTGTGCGCCTCTGTGATCGCGCGCTGGATGTAGGTCGCCGAAGCGGGCGAGATGACCCCGTCGACCCGGATGACGTAGACGACCGGACGCTCGGGGGCCGCAGACGCCACGGCAGCGCCGAAGGCGAGGATCAACGCGAGGACAGAGAGCCGGACTCCCACGAACGCGCCTCCCTCCCTACCGTACTGCACAGCGACCGCTGCGGGGAAGCGGCGGCAGCAGGCGTGGACCCTCAGACCCGTCGTCGCGGCTCGGACCCCATGCGGCTCACCGGGAAGGCGTGTCAGCTTCACGCCCACCCTGCCCCTGGTCGAGGGGTCCCGATCCTCGCCCGCTTCCCTCCTGTGTCCGCTGACGCTGGTAGATCGCCTCGACATCGCGCAGCGTGCTGATTTCCTGCGCCGTCTTGTCGTGGCGGATGCGCTTGATGCGGGGGAAGCGCAGCGCGTAGCCGGAATCGTGGCGATCGCTGCGCGTAACGGCGTCGAACGCCACTTCCAGGACCACCCGGGGTTGGACGACCTTGTAGCGGCCACGGTCGCGTACGGTGTGTGCTGCAAACCACTCCGTGAGCTCGGCGATTTCGCGGTCGGTCAACCCCGAATACGCCTTGCCCACCACCCGCAGCGCGTCGCCGTCGCGAATGGCGAAGGTGTAGTCGCTGAGCACGCCGGCGCGCCGGCCGTGTCCGTGCTCGACCGCGACGACCACCACATCCAGCGTGGCAAGTTCGTCCTTCCACTTGACCCACAGGTTCCCCCTACGCCCGGGCTGGTACGGGGAGTCCAGACGCTTGATCACCAGCCCCTCGTTGCCGCGGTCCCGCGCCGCGCGAAAACGCGCTGTCAGCGTCTGCGGGTCTGCGACCTCGTCCGCGAGGGTCGGCCGGACACGCTCCCCGAAATGCAGCTCAGCGAGGCGGCGGCGCCTGGCGGCCAGCGGGAGATCCAGCAAATCCTCCTCGCCCAGGCGCAGCAGGTCGAACACGAATAGCACCACGGGCACTTCCAACAGCAGCGGGCCGGGATCGACGCGGCGCAGGCGCTCCTGGAGGGCGTAAAACGGCAGCGGCCGCTGCCCGCGCCACGCCACCACTTCACCGTCAGCGATGTAGCTGTCGCCCAGACCGCGCAGGTCTTCCTTCAGGTCGGGAAAGCTCTTTGTGACGTCCTCGAGCATCCGCGAATAGATCGCCACCCGATCCCCGATCCGGTGGACCTGCACGCGCACACCGTCGTACTTGTCCTCGGCCAGCACCGGACCGCCGTTGGCCAAGGCTTCCTCCGCGGTGAAGACCGTACCGGCGAGCATGAACCGAAACGGGTGGAAGGACTCCAGGGCGGCGCTGCCCAGCGCCCCGTGCCGCGCCATGACGGCGACCTCGCCGATGTCCGACCGGAGCAGGTTCGCCCGCCGGACTGCGTCGGGGTGTGCGCCGAACGCTTCGGCGACGGCGTCTTCCAACAACCCCTCCCGCAACCCGATCCGCAGGTCACCGGTGAGGATGCGCACGAGGTACTTCCCTTCGTCAGGAGAAGCCTGCTCGAGCAACGCCCGCAGCGCCCGCAGCCGCGCGCGGCGCGATCCGGCGCCTTCTGCAGCGGCGGCCTCCGAGAGGGTTTCGTGTACACCGGGCAGTGTCAGAGGACTCGCGAACAGCGGCGCGATCCGGCGCCGGCGGAGGAGTTCTGCGGCCACGTCGCCGATGTCTCCCCACCGGAGGTAGGCCTCGCTCACCTGTCGGTCGGACGCGCCGGTCAGATCCTGCAACACCGACATGATCGCCGACCATCCGACGTTGGCCTTGCGGGGAGTGCCGGGCGGGAAGAGGCGCCCGGTGAGATAGGTGCAGGCGATGCGCAGGGAGTCGTCGTCCAGTGTCTGCAGGTACCGGGCGAGGATGGCGGTCTTCTGGCGCTTGGCGGCGTTGGCGGCCACGGCGTGCATGGTGCGGGCGAGGTCGCTGAGGAGGGCGGTGGCCACGGCTCCTAGGATTCTACCTCCCCGCAAGCTCTCCAAACCCGGGATCCGATGCTTCACATCCTCGCGCCGAAGGGTGGTTTGCGGTGTCGAGGAACCGCCGATCTGTCAGGATCTGCAGACGCCATCCTTGTCGGGGCTGCTGCCGTCGGCTGGCCTTCGAGGGCGACCTGCGGAGGACCGCACGAGTCGGGCCCGCATGCGCTCAAGGGTCGCGATCCCCGAAAGCTGCATCCGTCCGCGCAGGCCGTCCCATTCCGCCCGGGCGAGCGCCCGATCGACGACGGCCAGCGCCGCTTCGGGGTCGCGCAGCACGTGACGGGCGACCCGAGCTGCTCGCCGCAGGCTCACCTGGGCGGGCAGGATGGCCCGCTCCGCCTCGGCCATCCACAGCGCAAACAACCGGCGCCCGTCGCCGCGGGTCCGGTACAAGCGCGCCAGCCGTCGCACGGCCGTCCATCGCCGCCCCGGATCGCACTCTTCGGCCAGCGCGCGTTCGTACGCCTCCAGTGCGCGATCCTGTCTTCCCAACCGCTCCAGGTGCAGACCCAGCCCAATCGGATCGACCGGCACCGGGGGACTGCGACCGTCGCAGATCGCATCCGCCAGCGCGTGGAGGCTGAGCAGCGTCAGCACATCTTCCCGGTTGTGGTCCACGACGTCCTCGAGCAGCGCATCGTCCCCACTGCGCAGGAACTCGATGTAGCGTGACGGGATCAACCCACCCGGGATGTCACGGTCACGTCGGTGGCCGAGGACCTCCCACTCGATCGCTGTCAGCCGCGCGGTGCCGACCGGCTGCCGCCACAGCCGCCGGGCGACCGGGAGCAGGTCGAGGTGGGGCGGCTCGTCCCACGGCAGGCTGAGGCGTTGCAGCCGAAAGCGCACCTCCAGCAGCGGCCAGTCGAACCGACGGCCGTTGTACGTGACCAGGACGGATGCCTGGCCCAGGCGGTCCCGCACGACCTCCAGCATCGACCGCTCGGCACCCAGCCGCCGCAGCAGGTACTGCTCGATCACCACGTGGACACCTTCCCGAAACGCCACGCCGATCAAGAAGACCTGCGTCCCCGTCCCCGCGGCCAACCCGGTGGTCTCCGTGTCCAGCCACATCGTTCCGTCCGCCGGCGCCTCGCTCAGCCGCACCGGGCCGCGGCGCGCGTGGGCCGGGAAGCTGGTCCGCAGGACCTCGAAACCCGGCCCGGTCATCGGGTGCCAGGCACCGATCTCCCGCCGCTTAAGCCGATGTCGCACCGTCGTGTCCTCGCCGCCATCGTGCCTGGCACCGATTTCGCCGTCGGAGCCGGTGCCGAAACCCCTGAGTTGCCGGCAATTCAGTGCCAGGCACCGCCTAGGGTACCTCGGCCCGCAGCAGCGCCCGTGCCAGGGTCTTGCCGTCCGTGCCGACCTCAAGCGGGGGGCCGACGCACGAGGGACACCCGGCCGGGCACGGGCAGCCGGCGACCAACTCCGCAGCCGCCTCCCACAAGGCCGCGTGGAACCCATACAAGCGCTCGGCCAGCCCCACCCCTCCGGGCACTGCGTCGTACAGGAAGAGCGTCGGCCGGCCGGTGTGGGGAGCCCGGATCTGACACGTGCGTCCCAGATCGCGCGGATCGCACATCAAGAACAGCGGCGCGGCGTTGTGGAGCGCATGGGAAAGCCCCAGCAGAGCGCTCTCGATCTGCTCGTTGGACAGATCGCGCACGAGCGCTTCGGGGAGGGTTACCCAGTAGGCGGTCGTGTGCAGCGTCGTCTCGGGCAGGTGGATCTTGCCCCATCCGACGTTTTCGTGCGTGTGGAGCTTCAGCTTCTTGAAGATCGTCGGGCGGTATGTGACCGAAACCTCTCCGTAGGCGCGGTCCACGGCCGTTCGCTGCGACGCCGATTCCACGAGCACGCGGATGTCGGCGGCGATCTGCGCATCGGTGTAGTGATCGACGCGCACCTCGTGCACGTACGCCTTGCGGTCTTCCCAGTTCAGCCGCTCGACGTGGTACTGACGACCCAGGTGCAGGTAGATCGCACCCTCGTGCACCAGTGCCGGCGCGCTGGCGAGATCGACCTCGCCAATCACACGTGGCCGTGCGCGTTGGGTGACGTCCACGATCACGACGTTTTCGACCGAGGCGGACCGCAGGGAGACCTCCTGGGCCGGGTAGGCGCCGTCGACGTAATGCCAGCGCCCGTCCTCCTCGTGCAGGACACCGCACTCTTGCAGATAACCCAGGATCTCGGTGAAGGTGCTGGGCCCGAACGACTCGTCCGTGCGCAGCGGCAGCTCGAAGGCGGCGCACCGCAGGTGGCTGGTCAGGACCAGCAAATTGTCGGGGTGGACGAGCGCGTGTTCTGGGCACCGGTCAAAGAAGAACTCGGGATGGCGGGCCAGGAACTGGTCCAGCGGATCGCTCGTGGCGACCAGGATCGCCACGCTCGTCTCTGACGACCGGCCGGCGCGTCCGGCTTGCTGCCAGGTCGACGCCACCGTCCCCGGGTAGCCGACGAGCACCGCGGCCTGCATTTGCCCGATGTGGACGCCGAGTTCCAGAGCGTTGGTGCTCGCCACGACGCGTACCGAACCGTCCCGCAACCCCCGTTCGATGGCCCGCCGCTCCGAGGGGAGGTAACCCGCGCGGTATCCCCGCACGGAGGCCGGGGGAAGAGCCCACCGACGTGCGACGTCTGTGAGGTAGGTGGTCATCAGTTCGGCGCGCAGGCGAGAACGGGCGAAGACGATCGTCTGGATGCGGTTGCGCACGAACTCCGAGGCCAGGTCGCGTGCCTCCAGCAGCGCGCTGCGGCGGATCCCCAGTGCGCCGTTGACCACCGGCGGGTTGTAGATCGCGAAGATCCGGCGCCCCGAGGGCGCTCCGCTTCGGTCGACGAGGACGCACGGATCGCCCCACAGACGCCGCGCGTGCTCCTCGGGGTTGGCGATCGTCGCCGAGCAGCCGATGAACTGAGGGCTCGCACCGTAGAATGCGCAGACGCGGCGCAGCCTGCGGAAGACGTTGGCGACGTGGGATCCGAACACGCCGCGGTACGCGTGCAGTTCGTCGGCCACCACGTATCTGAGATTTTCGAACAGCCGGAGCCACTTGGTATGGTGGGGCAGGATCGCGGCGTGCAGCATGTCCGGGTTGGTGACGACGATGTGACCTGCCGTCCGAATCGCCCCCCGTGCCGACGGAGGCGTGTCGCCGTCGTATGTGTAGCAGCGAATCGAGGCGTCCGTCCGATCGACCAGACCCAGCAGCTCGTCCACCTGGTCCGCAGACAGGGCCTTGGTCGGGAACAGGTAGAGGGCCCGGGCCTGCGGGTCCTTGAGTACGCGGTCCAATACCGGCAGATTGAAGCACATCGTCTTGCCGCTGGCCGTGGGCGTCGCCACCACGACGTTGCGTCCGGTTTGTGACAGCTCGTAGGCCTCTGCTTGGTGGCTGTACAGCCGGTCGATCCCGCGCTGCCGTAGGGCCGCGGCGAGCCGGGGGTGGAGGCCGGACGGGAGCGGTGCCCACGACGCGCGCCTTTCGGGCAACTCCCGCCAGGCCACAAACCCCTCCGCGAACCGCCTGGAAGTCCGGAGAGATCCCAAAATCTGGTCAAGGGTCATCCGGTACTCCGATCAGACTTTCGGCGTATATGTGTTCGCCTCTCCGAGGGAAAATCCTCCTCGGACATTTGGATATCTGGATTGCAGGTTGAAGGACCGCTGGAGGCGGCTGTCGGATGCCGGGCGACGGGCCGAAGGAGTGCGCCATCAGGCGCGTCCGCCGACGCGCGCCCGAGGGCCCAGGCACATCAGCCACGAGCGGGGTGTCGCCGCACAGGTGCACCCGCGCGCCGGAGCCCAACGTGCCCACGGAGGCCTCGACCGGGGGATTTGGAGATGGTGGGCGCTAGAGGACTTGAACCTCTGACCTCTTCCGCGTCAAGGAAGCGCTCTCCCTCTGAGCTAAGCGCCCTCCGATGCAGTATAGCACGTCGCAGCGGGCAGGGCCTGACGCGCGCCTACCGACCCCACTGCGGCCCTCCCAGGACGACCGATACGTGCGTCGCCTGAGACGTCTCGCGCGACAGGAGGTACAGCCCGGCCTCTCGGAAGGTGAGCCGCACCTCGGTGCCGACGGACAGCGCACCGCTGGGATCGAGGACCTGCACCTCCCCCACCGGCGTGTCGACGAGGTACTCGCACCCCGTGCCGACGGGGATCGGCGAGGTCCCGCCACGTGCGGGGAACCGGCACGTTCTTCTCCCGTAGCAACGCTCGTTGAGAGCCCAGCCCAAGATCCCTGCGTACAGCGGGATGTACTTGTTGGCGACGGCCTCACGGAACTCCGGGCGCAGGTCGGCCCACGCACGCGGACGGTAAAACTCCGTCAGCCCCTCCTCGTTGGCCACCAGGTGCGGATCGCCGGTACCTCCGAACCAGACGTCCAGAGAGGGGTTCTGGCGTTCCGCCCGCATCCGGGCGAGAGCCTCCCCGGAGCTCAAGCGCACGTAGTCCAAAGAAATCCCGTGGCCTTAGGGAACTCCGCCTTGACCGCATCGCACCACGCCGGGTTCGGGCTGCACAGCAGCACGACCCTCCCGGCGGCCGGGCCCGCGACGGCGGCCCCGGCCGCCACCACCACCATCGTCACCACGAGCACGAGAGCCCTTCGCATCCGCCCCCTCCGATCGTTGCTGATGTCCCCTTCAGTTCGATGGGCCTGACTCCGTTGCCTGCCAGGACCGTTCTCCGGCCGGGAAGCCAGCCTCCGTGGGCACACCCTGCCGTCACGGAAGGACGTGGATCCGGTCCGGAGGGACCCGCAGGTAGACGTCACCGTCCAGGGCGTCCTCCCCAGACGTCGGGACATCCACCACCCACCGGATCCCGCCTGCGTCCACCCAGTACCGTGTGACGAGCCCGAGGAAGCTGCTCGTGACGATCCGGCCGCGCACCACGTTTCCGCCGTCCTGTGGCGGGCGCCGAACCAACTGGACGGCTTCCGGACGCACGACCAGGGTCAAGCGTCCGGCGGCGGCCCTGCTCGATGGCACGGCGAAGGGGCGGCCGTCAAAGCTGACCTCGCCGGGCCGGATCGCCTCGACCTCGAGAAAGTTGGTGAGCCCCACGAAGTCGGCGACGAAGCGATTGACCGGGCGATGATAGACGTCCTGCGGCGTGCCGACCTGCTGGATGCGTCCGTGATGTATCACGGCGATCCGATCGGAGATCGCCAACGCCTCCTCCTGGTCGTGGGTCACGTACACCGTCGTCTTGCCGAGTTGCCTTTGCAACTGGCGGATCTCCGCCCGCACGCGGATTCGCAGCTTCGCGTCGAGGTTGCTCAGGGGTTCGTCGAGCAGCAGGACCTCCGGCTCGACGACCAGGGCTCGAGCCAGCGCGACCCGCTGCTGCTGTCCGCCGGACAGCTGGTGCGGGAACTTGTGCTCCTGACCGGTCAACCCCAGCAGTTCCAGCACCTCCGCGATGCGACGGGCCGCCTGGCGATGCGGCGTGCGCCGCATCGCCAGGCCGTAATTGACGTTCTCGGCGACGGTCATGTGGGGGAAGAGCGCGTATTCCTGGAAGACCATCGCGGCATTTCGCCGGTGGGCAGGCACGTCGGTGACGCGGACGCCGCGGACGAGGATGTCGCCCTCGTCCGGGCGCTGGAACCCGGCGACCATGCGCAGGATCGTCGTCTTGCCGCAGCCCGACGGACCCAGCAGCGTGACAAACTCCCCCTCGGAGACGTCCAGGGATACGCCGTCGACGGCGACGGTCCGGCCGAACCGCTTGCGGACGTCGACCAGCCGGAGGTGTGCATCTCGGCCCACCGGTCTTCCTCCCGATGCCACCGTTGGCCCCCTACCCCATCGGCGACGTGCGGAGGACACGCCCGGCGCCAAGCCAGGTCGCGCCGATGGCTGCGAACGTGAGGAGCAACAGCATCGTCGTGAGCGCCGCCGCTGCGCCCCAGATGTTGTTTTGGATCATGTTGAGGATCACGAAGGTTGCAACGACCTGGCCGGGGGCAATCAGGAAGATCACGATGCTCACGTTGGTCACCGCACGGATGAAAGATACCGCGAACGCGTCGAACACCGCCCGCACGAGCAAGGGCACGTAGACGTCCCGCAGCACCCGCAGCCCCGTGGCACCCAGATTCGCCGCCGCCTCCTCGATCGAGCGGTCGATCTGCTGGAAGCGGGCGCGCGCGGCCTGATATCCCATCGGCAAGTGCCAGAAGGCCAGGGCGATCGCGAGCAACCAGAGGCTGCCGCCCAGCGGCGTTGGATTGAACGCCAGCACAAAGCCGACCCCCACGAAGACTCCGGGCAGCGCACCGGGCAGCACCGCCAGGAAGTCGAGGATCTGGCGCCCCGGCAGGGCCCGAGAAGTCAAGAATGCCACCAGCACGGCGACGGCGGCAGTCCCCGCACCAGCCAGGGCCCCGATCCGCACGCTGGTCCACAACGTGTCGATGCGGTCGGTGGCCAGGCGCCAGTGGTCCAGTGTCGGTGACCAGTCGCGGCCCCATACCGCGGTCACCGCACCCGCCACGACCCCAAAGTAAACGAGCAGCACCATCAGCGCGGCGAGGGCGCAGACGGCGAACGCCGCCCACTTGAACAGGGGCGGTGTGGGTGGGTGTTCTAGGCGGGAGCCCCGACCGGTCACGGTGACGTACACCCGCCGGCTGACCCAGTACCGCTCCAGCAAGAACAGCGTCAGGCTGGGGACCAGCAGCATCGCCACGACGAGCGCAGCCCCCCTGAGGTCGCCCATGCCCTCCATGCGAAACCACGCCTCGGTCGCCAGTAGGGGGAATCCACCCGCGATGATCACCGCGTTGCCGAAGTCGGCGAGAACGGAGATGGCGACGACCAGCATCGCGCCAGCGACGCCGGGCCGGATCAGGGGAACCGATACGGTGCGCAGGACCTCCCACTCGTCGGCCCCCAGGTTGCGGGCTGCATGCTCCAGACTCGGGTTCACCGCATCCAGCACCCCCGCGATGATCAGCATGGCGAGGGGGAAGAACGCGATCGTCTGGACCAGCCACAATCCCCACCAGCCGAAGATGTTGACGTCCAGGCCCAGCAGCGTGCGCGTGATCAGGCCCTGACGGCCGAACATCAGGATGTAGGCGAAGGCGACCATGAACGGTGGTGCGAACAGGGGGAGCATCGCGACGGTGCGGAAGAACCGCCTGCCCGGTACGTCGATACGGGTCGTCGCGAAGGCGAACACGAACCCCAGCAACGTCGCGGTCGCTGTCGACAGAACCATCATCAGCAGACTGTTTCGGGCTGCCTGCACCCACCGGACGCTGTGGGGGATGGCGAGGTAGTCCTGCCACGACGGATAGACGAGCACGCGGAACGCCGGGTAGAGGACGAACGCGCCGAGGACGGCGGCCGCAGCGCCGAACGCGATCGCAAGGCCCGGGTCGGCCCGCAGGCGCGCCGCGAGCCGGCCCGGGTGAATCCAAGTCGTCATCTCGGAGCTTCGGCTGCCCCGCTCAGCGTCCGATGTCGCGGGTCCATTGCTCCCGTATCCTCGTTTGGTTTTGGATCGCCCACTCGAGGTCGTAACGCACGAAGCGCAACTGGGCGAACGGCGTCGCTCCGGCTGGCACGCTGACGTCGGCCCGCACGGGGTAACGGAAGCCGAACCGCGCGTTGATCTCCTGGGGCGTGCGGCTCATCAGGAAGTCGACGTAGGCCCGCGCGCCTTCCAGGTTGCGGGTGCCGCGGAGGATGGACACCGCGCCGACTTCGAAACCGCTGTCGGGCGGCACGGTCACCTCCAGCGGCGCGAACCGCAGCGCCCGGGCACCGATGGCCTCGTGCGCCCACATCATCCCGACGATGGCCTCGCCTCGCTCCAGCAGGGTGATGGTGCCGGGAGCGGTCGGCGTGTACTGCGAGGCGTTTGTGTTCAGCGCCCTCAGGTAGGTCCACGCGCGCTCTTCACCCAGACGAAAGATCTGCGTGGCCACGAAGATGTATCCGCCGCCAGTCGTCACCGGGCTCGGCATGACGAACTGACCGCGGAACTCGGGACGGACGAGATCGTCCCAGGTCGTGGGCTTGCGGACACCCCGCGGCCCCAGTTCTCGGTCCCACCGTTCTGCGTTGACGATGATCGCCAGCGCACCGAGGTACCAGCCGTGCCAGTATCCGTCCGGGTCGAGGTATGCAGGGCTGACCCGGGCTTCTGCTGCCACCGGTGACCGATACCGGACGAGCAAGCCCTCCCGGGCGAGCGGGATGTGGAAGTCCCGCGACCCACCGACGAAGACATCCGCCCGCGGCCGATCCCTCTCGGCACGAATCCGCGCTTGCAACGTCCCCGCCGCCGCTACGCTGAGCGCCTCCACCTGGATGCCGGTCCTGCGCGTGAATTCCCGGTGGATCATCGACGTCTCCAGATCGGGCAGCGCCGAGTAGACGACGATCCTGCCCGCCTGTGCCCCCGCACCCGTCGTCCCCGCGAACACGGCGACCAGCAACAACACGACCACGAAAAGCCTGCGCATCCCCTACCCCTCCCTCGCGTGATGTGACTGGCTGTGCCCCTGCTCCACCCTCGTCTCGGCCCCCGCCTACCGGAGAAACGGTGCGGCTCGCGCACGGCGAGGACAATTCGGTCGAAGACACCCGGCCGTCAACCCGGATTCCGCGGTCCTTCGGTACGCGTCTGCGACAGGGGTCGCAGCACGAACCGCTCGATCACCTCGCGCAGCCCGCCTTCGTCGTTGCTCGCCGTCACGAAGTCCGCACGCTCGCGCAGCTCAGCGGGCGCGTTCCCCATCGCGACGCCGAGCCCCGCTGCTTCGATCATCGTGAGATCGTTGAAGTTGTCTCCCACGGCGATCGTCTCCTCCAGCGGCACGCCCAACCGGTCGGCGACCGTCGCGAGCGCAGCGCCCTTCGAGCTGCCGAAGGGGAGGATCTCCAGGTAGGTCTGCTCGGAGAAGACCGCTTGGACGGGCACGCGGAGCGAGGCGATCGCGCGGTCTACCTCGACGAGTGCGTCCCGCGGACCGATGATCAGGATCTTCATCGGCTGCTCGGCGGCAAAGGGCAACAGGTCGCCCACCTCCTCCACACGCAGCCCGTCCTTGCGCTCGTAGGCCTGGGTGACCTCGTCGCGGCGATCCACCAGCACACGGTCGTCCACGTACAGGTGGGGCCGCACGCGCGGAAACCGTTGGAGCAACCCGAGCGCCAACGCTGCGTGCTGGGGGTCCAGCGGCACGCGCCGCAGCACTTCGTCGCGGACGAAGTCGTACACGAGCCCTCCATTGTACAGGATCACCGGCGGGTCCGCGCCCATAGCGCGAACGTACGGCTGGGCCGAGCGCCAGATGCGGCCGGTGGCCAGACAGACACGCACGCCGCGGGACTGCGCCCGGCGGACGGCGTCTGCGACCGCCACGGGGATTCGACGGTCCGACGTCACCAGGGTGCCGTCGATGTCCGCTACGATCAGCCGGTAGAAACCATCGCGCTTGTCAATCAACTCTGCCTCACGCCCGGGCCGACTGCCGGTGCCCCATCCGGTCCGCTCTTGGGAAGGGGACGGCCGTCCAGCCGCTCACCCTTCCGCCAGCGGCAGGCGCACCGGCTGCTCGGTGCGAACCGCCCGGTAGCAGGCCTCGACGAGTTCCGTGGCACGGTATCCGTCTTCAGCGGTGACCGGCGGGGGGCTTCTACCGAGCACCGCGTCGATGAACGATCGGTCCTCTTCCGCGTAGCCCCACTTCTGCTCGAACGGGACCGCCAGGCAGTCGAGCGCCTCGGCGGCCTCGTGCGCGCCGGGGCTGAAGGTCACGCGCTCTACCCCCTCCGTCACGACCGCGCAGTGCTCGCCGTAGATCTCCACCCGCTCGTACGGAAACAGCCAGCTTGCATGGGCGACGCTGGTCAGCGATGCGATCACGCCGCTTTCGTGTCGCAACAGCATCACGAAACCGTCCGGTTCGCCGTAGACGCTCTGCCGCGCCAGCCCCTGGACCTCGACGACTTCACCGAGCAGGTGGCGCGCCATGTCCAGCAGGTGAACGGGTGTCTCGTACAGGTACCCCCCGGTGACCGCGACTTCCGACGTCCAGGGCGGATGGCGCAGTTCGCCGCGGTTGTGCTTCATCTGGGCCACCAGCGGGCGCAACCGGCCCTGCTCGATCAGCCGTCGCGCGAACCGGTACACGCCTGCAAACCGCCGGTTGAACCCGAGCTGGTATACACCCCTGGCGTGCCTGGCGGCCTCTCGGATCTTCTGCGCGTCCGCAAGAGATGTCGCCATCGGCTTCTCCGAGAAGACGTGCAGCCCGGCCTCCAGCGCGCGCAGGACGGGTTCGACGTGACGGGTGTTCGGCGTGCACACGTACAACGCTTGTGCGCCTGCATCTAGCAAAGCCTCGAACGACGGCAGAGCGCGAGAGTCCACCTCTGCGGCCAGGCGCTCCGCGGCCGCCGCGACCGTGTCGGCAATCCCCACGAGCCGCACACGATCGTCGGTTCTGAGGATGCGGGCGTGAATGCCCCCCATGAACCCAGCACCGAGTATGCCGATCCCAAGGGGCATCGCAACCTCCTAGATTGGCGTTGTGGGCAGCGGCAGCCGCGGTCGGGTGTCAGACGGCCCGCCGATCACTTACCCCCTATCTTCGAACAGCGCCGCCATCCTCTCCCGGCCCACCCGAGCGAGCGCCAGCGGATCCTGGTACCCGAGGGCGTCGTCTGCCGGGAACAGTTCGAGCGAGTAGACGCCACGGTACCCGATGTGCTGCAGGCCCCGGACAAATGCTCCCAGCGGCAGCACCCCGTCACCGGGCAGCCGCCGGTGGGCATCGCGCAGATCTCCTAGGGGCCTGTCTTCGGCGTCGTCCAGGTGCACGACGAACAACCTCGCCGGGTCGAGGGCGTCCAACGCGTGCCAGGACGATCCGCCCACGTGGAAGTGGAACGCGTCGATCACCAACCCGACGGTGCGGCGGTCGCAATCGTCCACGATGGCCGCCGCCTCCGACAGCGTACGCACCGAACAGTCCCCAAAGCCCAGGAACTCGAACCCGATGCGCACGCCGCGCCGCAACGCGATCTCACCCATCTGCCGCAGCGCCTCCACGGTCGGACCGACGGCGTCCTCGCGTCGCAGACCGTCCGGGAGCGGACTCGGCACGACCACGACATAGGGGCAGTCGAGCGCCGCCGCCCAATCGCAGAGGGTGGCGCACCGGCGCGCGGCCGCCTCCCACGCGGCGCCGGCCACCAGCGTCGAGCGGTCTAGGGCATTGATGCTCAGGGGTTCGATCCCCGCGTCTTGCAGTCTGGTTCGCAGGTCCGACAGGGTGTGGCCACCGCGCAGGTAGACCTCGATCTTCGCATCCCGCAGCTCCAGCGCGTCGTAGCCGGCCTCCGCCGCGATTTTCACGTCGGTGAGCAGGTCGGTCTGTCCGGTGGTGGCACCGTTGAGTCCCAGCCTGGGCGTGCTCGCCGACATGTGACTCTCGACCCGCCCCGACCCGTCCGTGCGCATGGGGGATGTTTCGACCGTCTCCTGCCCGACTCCCCCATGGCGGAGTACGCTTCCGCGGCAAACCTCCCTCATGCGGCCCCGACGAGCCGGAGGAAGCGCACGGCGTCGTCCCACATCGACACGTTGTTGAACAGGACGTACGTCGGTCCTGTGCACATCTCGCGCAGCTGCTGTAGGTCTTCGTCGGTGTAGCGGTATCGGTATCCGCCGCGGCCGTGCATGCGGTAGTAGCAGGGGTCCCCATACTGCGAGGGCGCGACGAACGGGTCGACACAGTGGATCAAATCAAGCTCCCTGCACAGGGCCTTGACGAGCGCGGGAGGCCAGTGGCCCCGCGGCTCCCACGCGAACCGCAGCCCCTCGCGCGGCACGTTGGCGAAGAAGTGCCGCAGGTTCGCGACGTGCGGGTCGGTGGGGCCGAAGCGGGCAGGGCACTGGAAGACCACGATCGTAGCCCGCAGCGCCCGCGCGACGTCGAGCGTGGCCTGCCACGCCACTTCCACCTCCCGGGTTGGCGCAAAGGACCCGTAGCGGTGCCGGAGCGCAACCGGGATCTTGTGGCCCAGGCGACGGTAGGTGGGGCTGTCGGGCGTGTGGGTGATCAACTGCCAGGCCTTCAAGGTGAACTCGAACCGATCGGGTACGCGCCGGCGCCACCGCTCTACGGTCCGGTGCTGCGGCATCCGGTAGAACGTCTGCTGAACCTCGACGACGTCCAGGTGCTGTGCGTACTCCTCGAACCGCCGCGCAAAGCCGCAGCACCCCACCCGGACCCTCATCGGCTCCTCCACCCTGCAGACAAATTTGCCACGTAACCTGGACCCGATCCTTGTCCTGCAGAGTGCAAAGGGAGACGATCACCCTGGAAGCGGGGGCCGCACCCGCCGGGGACGAAGATGGAACCCGTCGTCGGACCGTGGCCGGTCGACGCGCAATCTCTCCGGGCGGAGCAGGATCGTCTGGCCCGACTGTCCGTGGCGCCGTGGCGGCCGGGTGGGGCGATCCGGTCGGTCGGCGCCTGCTTCGTCTGCTTCCCGCGGGGTACGGCCGGAAGGGGAGCGGCCGGCGATCGAGCCTGGGCCGCAGCGGTGCGCATGGAGGGAGGCAAGGTCGCCGCGATCGAGGTCGTACGCAGCCAGGTCGGGGCTGCCTACGAGCCGGGACTGCTGGCACTCCGCGAGGGTCCGATCCTGGAAGAAGCCGTCCGCCTCCTGGCGTCGATGCCGGAGGTCCTCCTGGTCAATGCGACGGGGCGGGACCATCCGCGGCGCGCGGGACTCGCCCTCCACCTCGGGGCAAGGCTGGGTATCCCGACGATCGGGGTGACGAACCGACCCCTGCTCGCCCGGGGGGACTGGCCACCCGATGTCCGCGGCGCGATCAGCCCGCTGCGACTCGACGGCGAGGTCGTCGGCTACTGGGTACGCACGCGCCCCGCTACTCGACCCCTCGTCGCACACGCCGCGTGGCGGACCGACCCGCAGACCGCGGCAGAGGTGCTCCTCGCGTTGACGGGGCGTCGGAGGACCCCACAGCCCCTGCGTTTGGCGCGGAGGGCGGCCCGCATGGCTCGGATCGGGGATTGACCGTCGTGCACAGATGCCTGTCGACCTGGCGCCACGCCGCTGCCGCGACCGTCGAACGCAGGCCGTTCGGGCTCCCCGAGCGCCGCGGCGAGGGGCGGTGCCCCCAGATCGAGAAACTCTATCAGACACGCGCACAGCGACGGAGGCGTTGCCATGCAGGTGGGGATGATCGGGCTGGGACGCATGGGTGCCGGCATGGGGCAGCGGTTGATCCGCGCCGGGCACGAGGTCGTCGGGCATGCGCGCAGCACACGGACGGTCCGGCAGTTCGTGGAGTCGGGCGGACGGGGTGCGGAGTCGCTGCAAGCACTCGTGGACGCCCTCGCACGCCCGAGGGCGCTGTGGATGATGATTCCGGCCGGCGAGGGGGTGGATCGGACGCTGGAGCAACTGGCGCCGCTGTTGGGCAGCGGCGACGTCGTCGTGGACGGCGGCAACTCCCACTACCGGGACTCGATGCGCCGGGCGGCGTGGATGCGCGCACGCGGGCTGCACTTCGTGGACGTGGGGACCAGCGGAGGGGTGTGGGGCCTGTCAGAGGGGTACTGTCTGATGATCGGGGGCGATCCGGAGCCGGTGGGACGGCTGCGACCGCTGTTCGAGGCCCTCGCGCCGGCGCCCGACCGCGGCTGGGGCCACGTCGGACCCAACGGCGCGGGGCACTTCGTGAAGATGGTGCACAACGGAATCGAGTATGGGCTGATGCAGGCGTACGCGGAGGGGTTTGCGATCCTCCGACGCGCGAACACCTTCGGCCTGGACGTCCGCCAAGTAGCCCAGATCTGGCGCTGGGGCAGCGTCGTGCGGTCGTGGCTGCTGGACCTGGCCGCGCGCGGGCTAGCGGAGGATCCGGATTTGCACGACGTGGCGCCCTACGTCGAGGACTCCGGCGAGGGACGGTGGGCCGTGGCCGAGGCGATCGCACTGGACACTCCCGCGCCGGTGATCACGCTTGCGCTGCTGCAGCGGCTGCGCTCCCGCGACGCAGAGTCCTACGCCGACCGCGTCCTGGCGATGCTGCGGCACCAGTTCGGCGGACATGCATTTCGCCGGCCCGACTGATGCGCACAGAACCCGTCGTTCCCCACGTGTTCGTGATCTTCGGGGCCACCGGCGACCTGACGGCGCGCAAGCTGCTGCCAGCGCTGTACGATCTCGCCGACAAGGGGTTCCTGCCGCGACGCCACGCCATCCTGGGCGTGTCGCGATCCCGGGAGATGGACGACGCGCGCTTTCGGGCGTGGGCCCGCGGGATTCTGGGCGACCGCGCGCGCTCGTGGTGCGACACCTGCCTTCACTTCCGCTCCATCGGCGCCGGAGCCCCGGACGACTACCGCAGGCTCGGTGCCGAGATCGACACCCTGGAACGAGCGGGGGACCTGCCGGGCAACCGCGTCTACTATCTGGCGCTGCCGCCCGCGGCGGTGCCATCGACTGTCGTAGGATTAGGGGAGGCCGGATTGAGTCGCAGTCGCGGCTGGACGCGACTCGTCGTCGAGAAGCCCTTCGGCTGGGATCTGGATTCCGCGCGCCAACTCAACGCGTTGGTCCACCGCTACTTCGAGGAACCGCAAGTCTACCGCATCGACCACTACCTGGGCAAGGAGACCGTCCAGAACCTTCTGGTGTTGCGCTTTGCGAATCCCGTGTTCGAGTCGGTGTGGAACCGCGACCGCGTGGAGAGCGTGGAGATCACTGTTGCCGAAGACGAGGGGATCGGGCGGCGGGTGGCGTTCTACGAGCAAGCCGGCGCGCTGCGCGACGTCGTGCAAAACCACCTGACGCAACTGCTGACCCTGGTGGCGATGGAGGTCCCGGTCGCGTTTGAAGCCGACGCCATCCGCGACGAGAAGGTCAAGGTGTTGCGTGCGGTTGCCCCCTTGCGCCCCCGAGACGCCGTGTTCGGGCAGTACGCAGCCGGAGAGGTCGGCGGGCGGGCCGTGCCCGGTTACCGGCAGGAGGAGGGGGTGGCGTCGGACTCCCGCACGGAGACGTTCGTCGCCTTGCGGCTGTCGATCGAGAACTGGCGCTGGCAGGGTGTGCCGTTCTACCTTCGGACCGGAAAGCGGCTGCCCCGCAAGCTCAGCCGCATCGTCGTCCGGTTCCGCCGAGCGCCGGTGACGCTGTTCCAATCCTCCGGCGGCGAGATCCACGCCAACCAGCTCGTGATCACGTTGCAACCCGACGAGGGATTCGACCTGTACTTCGAAGTCAAGTCACCCCTGCCGGGCCTCACGCTGCAGACCGAGCGCCTGCGCTTCCGGTACTCGGAAGCGCTGGGCGCCCTTCCCGACGCGTACGAGACGCTCCTGTACGACGTGCTCACAGGTGACGCAACGCTGTTCGTGCGCGACGACGAGATCGAACACGCCTGGCGTCTGTACGCGCCGCTGATCGAGAATCCACCGCCCGTCCACCTCTATCCGGCCAGCACGTGGGGCCCCGACGCGGCCGAGGGGCTGCCCCAAGGTGGCTGGTGGCACGGCGTCTGACGGACGGCCCCATGGAGGGCCGGCTGCGCGTCTTTGCGGACGGGGAGTCCCTGAGCCAGGCTGCCGCGGCGGCCATCGGGGACGCCATGCGCGAGGCCGTGGCCCAACGCCGCCGATGTGACGTCGCACTCGCCGGTGGCGGTACGCCGCGCCGGATGTACGAGCTCCTGTCCGCCCATGCCGACATCCCCTGGACGAACGTGCACCTGTTCTGGGGTGACGAGCGGTACGTACCCCACGACCATCCCGCCAGCAACTTCCGTATGGCCCGCCAAGCGCTGCTTGCACGCATCGACATCCCGGCCGGAAACGTGCACCCGATGCCGACTGACCACGCGGATCCGGGTGAGGCGGCCCGTACCTACGAGGCCGTCTTGCGGGCGCACTTCGGCTCGGATCCACGATTCGATCTCATCCTGCTCGGCCTGGGCCCCGATGGCCATACGGCATCGCTGTTCCCCGGCTCGGCGGCCCTCCTCGAGGTGCAGCGATGGGTTGTCGCCGTCACCGCGCCAGCCGATCCTCCGATCCGCCTGACGCTGACGCTACCGATCCTGAACCGCGCGGCACAGGTGCACTTCCTCGTCACCGGGCACGACAAGGCGGAGGCGTTGCGCCGTGCGCGGCGAGGGAACACAGATGCATGTCCAGCCAGCCGAGTCCAACCGGCCGACGGCACCCTGACCTGGTGGGTGGATCGCGCAGCCGCGGGGCAGGATGACCCGGGGTCGCTGTCGTGAGCTGCTCAGAACCCTCTGCGCCCGCTCCGAAGCCGTCGCACTTGTCGCAGTTTCAGATGGCCAGGTGCTGGCGGATCACTTCCTCGTCTTGCCAAATGTCCTCCATCCTTCCGTGCAGTCGCACAGTTCCCCGGTCGATGACGTAGCCGCGGTCAGCCAGCCGACGGCAGAAGCGCATATTCTGGTCCGCCAGCAGGATCGTGACCCCGGAACTCCGAATCTCGCGGAGCACCTCACCGAGCTGGCGTACGACAAGGGGCGCTAGTCCTTCGGCCGGTTCGTCAAGAAGCAGCAGGTCGGGATTCGTCATCAGGGCCCTACCGATGGCGAGCATCTTCTGTTCTCCCCCGCTCAGGTGGCCGCCACGGCTGCCCCGCAGGACCGCCAGTGCGGGAAACAGATCGTAGACCGAGTCCCGGGTCCACCTCCCCGCCCGTCCCGCCACGCGTCCGGCCAGCAGCAAATTCTCCTCGACCGTTAGGTCGGCGAAGATCCGCCGATCGTCGGGGACATACGCGATGCCCCGGCGTGCGATCTCGTACGGCGGCAGGCCGGTGAGTCTCCGGCCCTGGAACCACACCTCGCCCGCCCGCGCCGGCGTCATCCCGACGATGCCACGTAGCGTCGTCGTCTTGCCCGCCCCGTTGCGGCCAAGCAAAGCCACCACCTCGCCTTGGCACACGCTCAAAGAGAGTCCCTGTACGACCACGTTGTCGTCGTATCCGATCACGAGGTCGCTCACGGTCAACAGCTCCGGGTCAGCTCTGGCGTCCGCTGTAGAGCAGCTTGCACGTTGGTCGGTCGTCATGTCTCGAACTCCTCGCCCAGGTAGATGGCGCGTACCTGGGGATGGTCGCGGATGACCGGAGGCGGACCGTCCGCCAGTACCTGCCCTCGGCTCATGACCACGATCCGCTGTGCCAGGCTGAATACTACGTCCATGTCGTGCTCTACCACGACGAATGTCGTCCGACCGCGGCGCGACAGGGCCTGAATGAGGTTGAGCACGACCCTGCGCTCCACGGGATTGGTGCCCGAACACGGCTCGTCCAACAGACACAAAACAGGCTCCGAAGCGATCGCGATCCCCAACTCCAGCCGGCGCTTGTCCCCGTGGGAGAGTGCACTAGCCCGCCGATCACGCTGTTCCAACAAGCCGATCGCTTCCAGGATACGGTCTGTCTCCCCCAGGGCATCGGCGCACCGTGCGACGGGTATGTGTACCTGACGTTCGCGGCCCAACCGCGCCAGGACGGGAATCAGCACGTTCTCGCGCACCGTGAGCCCCGCGAAAATGCTCATGATCTGGAACGAGCGCGTCAGGCCGTGCCGGACGCGTGCGTGGACCGGCATCCGTGTGACGTCGTGTCCGCGGAACTCCACGCGTCCAGAGTCCGGCGCCATGGCTCCGCTCAGCAGGTTGATGAGCGTAGTCTTGCCGGCTCCGTTGGGTCCAATGATCGCCGTCAGAACGCCCTCAGCGAGTTCCAGCGAGACACCATCGACGGCCCGCAGTTCTCCGAAACGCTTGTACAGCCCATGTGTCCGCAGCAGCGTGCTCACGGCCGGCCGCCCTCCAACCCGGCCCGTGCCCCCTGCGCCCTCTCCACGATCCGGGAGAACAAGGCGCCGGCTGCGCCGGCCACCCCACCACGGAATCCAACGACCAGTACGATGACGGTGATCCCCAACACCAGCGACCAGTGTATCGTCACCCGCACGATGAAATCCTTGATCACGAACAGCAACAGGGCACCCACGATCGGTCCGCCGAACGTGCGGATGCCGCCCAGCAGCGTTGCGAGTACGGGTTCTGCCGATGTCGTCCAGTGTGCGATGGGCGGTGTCACAGTGTTCTCGAGGGCGGGTAAGAGAGCACCCGCCAGCCCCGCGTAGAGGCCCGCGATCACGAAAGCAACAAGCCGGTGGGTGTGAACTGCGATGCCTGTGAACGGTGCCCGGGTCTCGCTGTCACGAATCGCTTGCAGCGTCAGCCCGAAGGGTGAGACAAGGATCCGACGGATCGCCCAAATGGCGAGCAACGTGACGATCAGCACAAAGACGTAGTAGCGTTCCACGCTGGCCACGCTCACTTCCAGCGGCCCGATCACCAGCGGTGCGCGCGGAATCCCCACCAGGCCGTCGTCGCCGCCCGTAACGTCGCGCCACTTCCAGGCCAAGGAGAAAATGATCATCCCGAAGGCCAGCGTCAGCATCGCGAAGTAGATGCGTGTGTGTCGCACCGAGAGTGCGCCAACGAGCAGCGCCACCAACCCTGCGGCCAGCGTTCCCCCACCCACGCCGAGCAACAGCGAAGGGGTAGAAAGGAGGATCTTCGCACAGACGTAGGCGCCCACGGCGTAGAATCCCGCCTGTCCGAACGACAGCAGCCCCGAGTAGCCAAACAGCAGATTGAAACCCAGCGCGAACAGAGAGAGGATCAGCACATGCGTCGCGACGTAGATGACGTAGGTGCTGGCCACATAAGGGAGCACCAGCAGTAGCCCAAGGAGCAACAGGCCGGTCGACCATGCCAGCCAGCCGCTCCAGCGCGTTGCAGCCAACGCCGTCATCGCGCCGTGCCGAACAGACCCTGCGGTCGCACGAGTAGAACGGCCGCCATAATCACGAAGATGAAGAACAGTTCGAACACGGGAAAGAACAGTGTTCCGTACGCTGAGAGGATCCCGACGATCAGCGAACCGATGAAAGCTCCCTTGAGGTTGCCGAGCCCGCCGATCACCGTAATGATGAACGCCTGGATGATCATCGCCCCACCGATCCCCGGGGCGACCACACGCACGGGAGTTCCTAGTGCACCACCCAGGGCCGCCAGCGCAGCTCCGAACATGAAGACGGCTGAAAATACGCGCGGGACGCGCACGCCGAGCGCGCCCGCCATGTCTCGGTCCGAAGCGGTGGCCCGTACCGTCCGTCCCCACCACGTCCGTTCGAACAGCAGCCACAGCGCCGCACCCACGGTCAGTCCCACGGCGATCACGAAAGCGTTATAGATGGGGAACGGTCGCCCGAACACCGTCCACGCGCCGTCGAGGAAACGCGGAATGGGCGGGATCCGGAACACGCCGCCCCAGAGGATCTTCACGAGATCGTCGAAAACCAGCACGAAGCCGAACGTGAGCAGCAACTGGTAGGCCACATCCACCGCGTAGAGATGACGCAGGAAGAAGTGCTCCATGACGAGGCCGACCACGGCTACGACTGCGACGGCCGCCAGCACGGAGACCGCAAAGGGAAGCTCCGCCGGGCCGTAGAACGTATAGGCTAGGTAGGCGCCTAGCATGAACAGGCTGCCGTGAGCGAAGTTCAGAACCCCCAGCACGCCGAAGACGATCGTGAGCCCGGCGGAGATCAACCAAAGATACATGGCCAGCGAGACGCCGACCAGGCCCTGGTAGAGGAACGCGTCCATCCCCGTTTCTGCGCGGCTACCTTCCCACCTGCAGCGGTGTAAAGGGTGGAGACCGCCAATACTCCCGCGCGCTGACGACGCGGAGATCTCCGAGGATGGGCATGTTGTGCCGGGCGCTCCACACCACGCGCCCTGCCGGCACCGTGTAGACGAACTGCTGGTCTTGCTCCCGGAACACTCGCAGGCCGGCCGGCGTCACGATCTGCATCCCGCGGAGAGCGGCGATGACCCGGTCGGTCTGAAGGCTGCGAGACCTCTCCACCGCGGCCTTCGTGATCTGGATCGCGGAATAGGTGGTCTCCGCCGAATAGTTCGGTAGGCGAGCCCACCGCCGCTCGAAGCGTTCGACGAAGGCCCGGTTGGTCTGCGTGTCAGGCCAGTTGTGAATGTACCGGGCTGTTGCCCACAGCTTGCCCTTGAAGCGGTCCTCCTGGACCTCGCGTGCAATGCCCTCCAGCACGTCGACCGACCCGCCCATGGCCTGGAACCACACCTGTACGCGATCGAAGACCCCCATCAGCACGGCCTGCCGCAGAAGCGTCACTGCCTCGCCTGCCCACGGGGTGGCGATGATGCCGTCGGGGTTCTGCGCCATGACCGCCGAGATATGAGGACTGAAATCCGTGGTCAGAAACGGTGCCCAGGCCGCGCCCACGAACTCCACATCCGGCCGGAACCTCCGCATCGCATCGCGGAACAGCGCCCAGGTCGCGTAGCCATACTCATAGTCGGCTCCGATCGTCGCCCAGCGCCGAATCTGTGGATTGTCCTTGAACACCCATGCTGCAATCGCATCCTGGTACACGGGCGCACTGACGCGCACGATCTGCCGGATCCCCTGCTGCGCCACGAGTTCCTCCGTCAGGCGGTGCGTGGCAGCGTGTGTGAAGAACTGGATGCGGTCCAGCTCCTTGAGCACCGGCCCCAGGGCCATCGCAACCCCGCTGCTGTCGGTCCCGTACAGGAAGTGCGCGCCGTACTCGGTTACCAGCAGCCGGGCGTTGCGCACACCGGTAGCCGGCCGGTTCTCGTCGTCCATGAAGCGCATCTCCAGCCGGCACCCCAGGACACCACCCCGCGCGTTGATCTCCTCGATCGCCATCACTGCGCCCATCTGGATCTGGCGGCCGTAATCCGCGTGGGGTCCGGATGCGACGCCCTGGACCCCCAGTCTGATCGCTGGCACACCGAGCTGGCAGGTCGCCGGTGCTGAGCCAGCCTGCGGGGCGATGGCCAGCAGCAGCGCGGTGCCCCACAACCCCACGCAAACCCATCTCGTCCTTCTCATCTGTCTTCCCCCTTTCCTCCGACGGCGTCAGCAGCCCCCGTCGCCGGCAGCCCCGCCGCCTCGGCTGCAAGAGCACACACACGCTCCAGGTCGAAGTCCATCAGGACCGTCAGCTTCTGTGTCTGCAGGGATCCTTCGGCGTGAATGGCCAGAACCTCCAAATAGCCTCCCAGGTCGGATGCGGTCAGGTCTCGGATCAGGTTCATCACGCGCAAGCGCCGCTCCCCATCGACGCCCTCGCGCCCCATCAGGTACGGCTCGATCAGAGCACGTATCTCCGGTGCGTCCCAGTCCTCCTCCGCAGGGCCAGTCACCGTCAGGCCGCCGGCGATGTCCTGTACGTCGCGTACCACTTCGTGGTATCCGTGGGCGAAATAGTACTTCGCCGCGTTTGTGGTCCGCACGTTGGGAACGGCGATGCCCTCGACGATCCGGTGCTCTACGGCTGACGCGGTGGTCAGGCCGCGTACCGCCTCGAGGTACATCGCCATCCGGGCGAGTTTGTCGCGGACGTGGGCAACGCCCAGAAGCCCGTTGCAGTCCGCGACCAGCGCCGCCGCCCCGAGCAGCAACTCCAACAGCGGCGTCTTGTAGGAGACTGCGGTGAACCGGTGGAACTCGACGAACGTCTTCGCCAACATGGCCGCGTACTGCCACTGCCCGCAGAGGAACACTCGTTCCCAGGGAACGAACACGTCGTCGAAGATCGTCAGTGACTCCGTCAGGCTGTGCCGGCTGCTCAGTGGGTTGTCGAACTGGCTTGTGGCGCTGAATCCGCGGGGACTGGCGACCATCGTCAGCCCGGGTGCGTTGGCGGGCACCGCGCAGGCCACCGCGTAGGCCGCGTCGGCCTCGGTCATCGCTCGTGTGGGGAGGACGAAGATCTCGTTGCTGAACACCGCGTTGGTCGTGTGCGCTTTCGCTCCACGGATCACGATGCCGCGAGCGTCCTGCGACACGACTCGTACGTACAAGTCCGGGTGAGGCTGCTGCGACGGCCGCCGGCTTCGATCCCCCTTGGCGTCGGTCTGGGCGACAGCCATCGCCAGATCGCCATCCCGGCAGTGCCGGTAGAAGGCGTCCACGCGGGAACGGAAGTTCGTCCGAAGGTCGCGATCGAGCTGAGCGGTCACGATCATGAGGGCGAAGAGCGCGTCGGTGCCGATCTCCTTGATGAGCGGCACGAACGACCGTGCTGCACGGGTGACGGCCTCGATCAGATCGCGCCGCCGCAACAGGGACGTTCCGTCGCGCGGGACGTGAAAGTAGCGGCTCACCCGGTCGCCCGTCCCCTCGTCGGCCACTGTGAACCGGTCGTCGTGAGGATGTGCGTGTGCCAACCGGAAGTCCACGGCCACGTGGCGGGCACCTTTGCCCAGGTGCGGGTGAGCCGTCACGTCGTCGACGAGCCGGCCCCGATAGACTACGCGTCGGCCGTCGCGCAGGCTTGCCAGGAACTCCTCGGGAGAGCGCAGCATTAGGTCTTCCCCGCAGTCGTCGAGGTTCGCAGCACATACTTCTGGATCTTTCCCGTCGCAGTCCTGGGCAACGCGTCGACGAACTCGACGATCTTCGGCGCTTTGAAGTGGGCTATCCGGTCGCGGCAGAAGGCGATCAGATCGTCGGCGGTCACATGCGCGCCTGGGCGCAGGACCACGAACGCCCGCGGCACTTCGCCCCACTTCGGATCCGGTGCGGCCACCACGGCCGCCTCCAGCACGGCCGGGTGCTGATACAGTACGCTTTCGACCTCCACCGACGAGATGTTCTCCCCGCCGCTGATGATCATGTCCTTCTTTCGGTCGACGATCTGGATGTAGCCCTCGGGATGCAGCACCGCGAGGTCCCCGGTATGGAACCATCCACCGGCGAACGCCTCCCGGGTGGCCTCGGGATCGTTGTAGTAGCCGGCCATCACCGTCGGGCCGCGGACCACGATCTCGCCGACTTCGCGTCCGTCCGCCGCCACCGGAGTGAGGTCGGCCCGCACGACCCGCACCTCACCGCAAAGCAGCTGCCCGATTCCCTGACGGGCCTTGATGGCCGCGCGGATCTCCGGCGACCGGCTGTTCCACTCCTGCCTCCACTCGCAGACCGTCAGCCACGGGCCGGTCTCGGTCAACCCGTAGACGTGCACGAGCTCGATGCCCAGCGCGTCTTCGATCCGCGCGATCAGGGCCGGCGGCGGCGGGGCACCTCCCACGTACCAGCGCAGCGGCCGACGCGGTCTCCAGTTCTGCGTGGACAAATGGCTGCCGAGCATCACCAGCACGGTGGGCGCCGAACAGGCCATCGTCACTCCGTGCTCGTCGATCGACCGTACGACCTCCGCCGGATCTGGCTTCGGGAGGCAGACGTGCGTCGCCCCGACCGCGGTCACGGCCCACACGCCGCCCCATCCGTTGACGTGGAACATCGGCAGCGTGTGCAGGTACACGTCGTCTGCAGCCAGGCGCCCGTGCACGACGAAGTTGACCACGTTCAGCGCGGTGTTTCGGTGGGTCAGCACCACACCCTTGGGGTGGGCGGTCGTGCCGCTCGTGTAGTTCAAGCTGATCGGCGACTCTTCGTCCAGACCCTCGAGTTCACCCACGATCTCCCGTGCGACCTCCGCGCCCACAGACGCCAGGACCGCTTCCGAAGAGTTCGGTTTGCCCTCCCCCAGCAACACCACGTCCAGCGACGGAATCTGCTCTCCGAGAGCCGCGGCGGTGGAGGCAAATCCAGGATCGGCCAGCAGCAGCCGGGCGCCGGAGTGGCCGAGGATGTAAGCGTAGTCATCCGGACTGAGCCGGGTGTTGAGCGGTACCAGTACGCCGCCCGCCAGGGGAACGGCATAGTAGCACTCAAGGGCCCGGTGCGTGTTGGGTGCCAGTACGGCCGCGCGGTCGCCACGTCTCAAACCGCGGATTCTCAGGCCCGCCGCCAGCCGCAGACAGCGCTCACAAAACTGTCGGTACGAGAAACGTGCGCCCCCGTCCACGACGGCCAGCCGATCATGGTAGATCCCCGCCGCCCGACGGAAGAACTGCAGCGGCGACAGCGGCGTCCGCATCTATTTCCCTGACGTACTGGTGCCGGTCAAGGAACGCCGAACCGACCTGCGCGCGCGGGCGCCGTCCAGGAACACCGCGCTCAGCACGGCGGCCAGCGCCTCCGGGGTCAGGGGCCCGTTCGGCCGATACCAGTAGATGGACCAGTTCAGCAGGTTCAGCAGCGCCAGCCGCAGGTAGCGGACCGGGACGTCGGTCCGCAGCACGCCGCAGCCCTGCCCCTCAGCCAGGACGTGGTCCACCATCCGTTCGTACGCGTCGCGCAGGCGGACGATCGCGGCCCGCCGACGCGGCGACAGCGCCTTCAGCTCCGACAGCAGGACCGCGTACTTGTCCCGGTCGCGGAGGACGATGGTCATGTGGGTGGTCATCAGGCTGCGGACTTTTTCGAGCGGAGGTCGATCCGAGACCACGATCGGCGCGACCGCGGCAGCGAGGTCTTCCTGGCTGCGGCGCGCGATCTCGTAGAGGAGACCTTCCTTCCCATCCATGTAGTGGTACAGGGAGGCGGTCTCCATGCGCAGGGCGCGTGACAGGTCGCGGATACCGGTGGCGGCGTATCCCTTCGCGCGGAACAGGCGGGCCGCCGCGTCGAGCAGGCGCCGGTGGTTGTTTCGCGCGATCTGGGTCTGTCTGTGCGACACGGCCGGCGGTGCCCACACTTTTTCGATCGAACGATCGATAGATTCTGTCCGCCGTCACTTTTCTCCTTCTCGGCCCGTGAGGGCCCGATGGGGTCAGAAGGTGGCGACGATCTGGCGGACCGCGTCGCCTCGGGCGAGTGCCTCGAACGCGTCGTTGATGGCGTCCAGCGGAATCGTGCGGGTGAGCAGGAGGTCAACCGGCAGCAGGCCCGCCTGGTAGAGGGCGAGGAATCGGGGGATGTCGCGGCGCGGAACGGCCGAGCCCATGTACGATCCCCTTACCGTCCGCTCCTCGGCCACGAGGCTGACCGCGGGGACGACGAACGGCCTGCTGGGGTCCGGCAGGCCGATCGCCACCGTCGTGCCCCCGCGGCGGGTGGCCTCGTAGGCCTGCCTGAGTACCTGCTCGCTCCCCACGCTCTCGAAGGCATAGTCTGCCCCACCCCCGGTCAGGTCCCGGACCGCGGTGACGGGGTCCTCGCGGGCTTCGACGACGTGTGTGGCACCCACTCGCCGCGCCAGATCCAACTTGCCGCGCACAACGTCGACCGCCACGATCGGATACGCTCCCGCCACGCGGGCGCCCATCACCGCGCTCAGACCCACGCCGCCCAATCCGAAGACCGCAACCGCCGTACCGGGTTGAACACGAGCCGTGTTGACGACTGCGCCCACGCCGGTCACGACCGCGCAGCCGAACAGCGCGGCCCGGTCCAACGGGACGTCAGCGTCGATGCGGACGAGCGACTCCTGAGCCGCCACCGTGAAACGGGAGAACGCCGACACCCCCAGGTGGTGGTGCAGGGCGCGCTCGGCCCGGTCGCGGAACCGGCAGGTGCCGTCCAGCAGGACGCCGGCGGCGTTGGCCCGGTTGCCGACTTCACACAGCGCCGGCCGACCCCCAGCGCAGTAGCGGCAGCGGCCGCAGGTGGGGACGAACGAGAGCACGACGTGGTCGCCGGGGCTGAGGTCGTGGACGCCCGTCCCGACCTCTCGGACTACGCCGGCCGCCTCGTGCCCCAATACCATCGGCATCGGGCGCGGCCGCGATCCGTCGATGACCGACAGATCGGAGTGGCACAGCCCGGCGCAGGCGACTTCGACCAGCACCTGGCCCGGGCCAGGGCCTGCGAGCTCCACTTCTTCGATGCGCAGCGGTTGCGTCTCCGTGTAGGGCCTGGGACGGCCCATCTCGTACAGAACCGCAGCCCGCGTCTGCATCGCCCGCTGTGCGCGTCGACGATCCGCGACCGCTACGGTGCCAAGCGGATCGCGACCATCTGGATGTTCGTCATCTCCTCCATCGCGAACCGCACGCCCTCACGGCCCAGGCCGCTGCGCCGGATCCCGCCATAGGGCATGTGGTCGGCGCGGAACGCCGGGGTGTCGTTGACGATCACCCCGCCGAAGTTCAGCCGCCGGATCGCCCGGAACACCCGATCCAGGTCCCGCGTGAACACCGCCGCCTGCAAGCCGTACTCGGTCGCGTCGGCCTGCCGCAGCGCTTCATCGAAGTCGTCGCAGGCGATCACCGACGCCACGGGCGCAAACGCCTCCTGAGCGACGACCTTCATGTCGGGCCGGACGTCGGTCAGCACCGTCGGCACGTATACCGCACCCTCCCGGCGTGCTCCCGTGAGGGCACGCGCCCCACCCGCCAGCGCCTCGGCGACCCAGGACTCGATCCGCTGGGCCTCGCGGACGTCGATCATTGGCCCCACGTCGACTCGCTCGTCCAGCGGGTCGCCCACCACCATCTCCTCGCTGGCACGCACGAACCGCTCCACGAAGGGTTCGTAGGCCGCCCGCTCGCTATAGATGCGCTGCACCGAAATGCACACCTGGCCGGAGTTGTAGTACGCTCCGACCGCGCACCTGCGGGCGACGTAGTCCAGGTCGGCGTCCGGTGCGACGATCACGGGAGAGGTGTTCCCGAGCTCCAGCGTCACCTTCTTGATGCCCGCGATCGAGAGGATCCGCTCGCCGACAGGTGGGCTGCCGGTGAACGACACCTTTGCCACGCGGGGATCGGTGACCAGCCACTCGCCCACCGTACTGCCCGGCCCGTTGACGAGGTTGATCGCACCCGCCGGCAGACCCGCCTCTTCGAGCACCTGGCACAGCTTGACGGCCGTCAGCGGTGTCGTGTTGGCCGGCTTCAGCACCACCGTGTTCCCTGACGCCAGCGCGGGGGCCACCTTGTGCGCCACCAGGTTGAGGGGGAAGTTGAACGGCGTGATGGCCGCCACCACCCCCACGGGCCGGCGCACCCAGAACCCGAAGTAACCTTCTCCAGCGGGCACGGCGTCCAGGGGGACCGTCTCGCCGTGCAGCCTGCGGGCCTCTTCTGCGGCGATGGCAAACGTCGTGATCCCGCGATCCACCTCGATCCGCGCGTACTTGAGAGCCTTGCCGGCTTCGGCCGCGATCGTGCGCGCGAACTCCTTCCTGCGCTCGCGGATCAAGGCGGCGGCCCTCGCCAAGATTTCGGCACGGCGGTGTACCGGCAAGTCGGCCATGGCCGGCGCCGCCCGTTGCGCGGCGGCCACCGCCTCTTCCACGTCGGCGCGGGTGGCGACGGGAAGTACGCCGATCACCTCGCCGGTATATTTGTTTCGGACTTCCGACAGTGAGCCCCCAGACACCCACCGCCCGCCGATCAGCAGCCGGTGTTCTTCCATCTCCTGCACCCCACGGTCTCTCCGCGCTCGATCGTGTGTGCCCGGTGGGCGAGTGCTGCGACGTGGGTGTGTTCGGACTCTGCCACCAGCACGGCACGACCCTCCTGCGCCAGCCCCCGCAGCACCGAGCCTAACGCGCCCACGAGCGCCGGTGCCAGTCCTTCGAACGGCTCGTCCAGCAGCAGAACACGGTCGGCGGTCATCATGGCGCGCGCGGCCGCGACGAGTTTCTGCTGGCCTCCGCTGAGGTGTCCGGCCCGGCGGGAGGCGAACGCCGCCAGCGCCGGCATGCGTTCGTACAGGTCCCGCAGACGCCCGGTGGCGTCCGACATGCGGTTCGCCCAGGCCGGCAGGAGGAGGTTCTCCTCCACGGTCAGTTGGGGGATGAGCCGGCGGTCCTCCGGCATGTACCCGATGCCCAGCGCCGCCCGACCGTGCGCCGGCACCCGCAGCAGGTCGCTTCCGTCGAGGGTGATCGAGCCGCCGGATGCGGGCACCAAGCCCATGACGGCGCGCAGGGTCGTGGTTTTCCCGGCGCCGTTGCGGCCCACCAACGCCACGATCGTCCCCGCAGGCACCTCGAGGGTCACGCCGCGCAGGATCGCCAACCGTCGGATGTTCACCCGCAGGTCCTGTACGTACAACATCGTCAGCCTGGCCTCGCTGCCTGCTGGGCGGCCTCCCCGCCGAGCACCAGCGCCGGTGGTCCCTCGGCTACGATGCGGCCGTTGTCGAGCACGAGCACCCGGTCCGCGTAGCGGCGGACGACCTCCATGTCGTGCTCGACGAAGATCGCGGTCACCGAACCTTCCCGCAGCACCGCGACGAGCCTGTCCATCACGGCGAACTTCTCCTGCGCGCTGACCCCGCTGGTGGGCTCGTCCATCAGCAGCAGCGTCGGCCGCAACGCGAACGCCAGCGCGATGTCCAGCAGCTTGCGGCCACCTTCCGGAAGCTCGCTCGCGGGCCGGTCCGCGTCGGCCTCCAAGCCGAACTGTCCCAGCACCTGCTGTGCCGCACGGATTCGGTCTGTCTGCCACAACGGCCGCCAGAAGTCGAGGCTGCGCCGTTCGGCGCAGGCCAGGGCGACCAACAGGTTCTCGAGGACGGTCAGCGTCAGGAACAGCTGGGGGATCTGAAAAGACCTTCCGATTCCCAGGGCCGTGATCTCCTCCGGCCGCAACCCGAGGATGTCCCGCCCGCAAAACTTCACCCGCCCCGCCTGGGGCCGCAGGTAGCCAGTGACGAGGTTCAGAAACGTCGTCTTGCCCGCGCCGTTGGGCCCCACGATACCGACGAATTCCCCGCTGTGGACCGTCACGTTCTCGCTCTCGGCCGCGGCGATGCTGCCGAAGCGCATCGTGAGGTCGGTGACCTCCAAGACCGGCGTCACCGCGTCCTCCGCAGGGCCCGCTCGATCGGCGCCCACAACCCGCCCGGCAGGAACAGGATGATCGCCAGCATGATACCGCCCATCATCATCTGCCACGCGTACGGTGCGTACTTGAACGCGTAGCTCTTGAACAGCTCGTAGACGATTGCGCCCGCCAGCGGCGCGAGAACGCCCTCGGTGCCGCCCAGCAGAGCGATGAAGACGAATTCCCCCGACGTGGTCCAGTACGCCAGGTTCGGGTCGATGTGGCCGACGTTGAGTGCGACCAACACCCCTCCCAGCCCGCCGAGCGCGGCCGACAGCACGTAGGTCAGATAGATGGCCCGGTTCACGGACGCGCCCAAGTAGCCCACGCGAACCTCGTTGTCGCGCACCGCCTGCATGAGGTAGCCAAGCGGAGCGGCGGAGTAGCGCCGGATGAGCGCAACCGCCACGGCAACCGCTGCCAGGGCGACGTAGTAGATCGCCAGCCGGGCCTGCTCCAGCTGGGGCACGACGCCGAGGATCGTCGGAACGGGAATCCGCAACCCATCGCTGCCGCCGGTGAGCGTGTAGGCCTTGATGAGCACTCCGTACAGCACCATCGAGAACGCCAAGCTGAGCATCGCGAAGAAGATCTCGCGGTACCGTGCTGCGAGCAGCCCGAAGACCGCTCCCAGGGCGACCGCCACCGCCACGCCCAGCAGGATGAGCAGCAGCGCCTCCTTGACCTCCCACGCCCGCGTGGCAAATCCCGCAGCGTAGGCAGCACCCGCGAAGAACAGCCCGTGGCCGAACGAAACCAGCCCTGCGCGCATGAGCACGACGACCGCCAGCACCACCAGCCCCTTTGCGAGTGCCAGGGTCAACACGAAGACCAGCCAGCCCGGCAGGACGGAGCCGAGGACAGCGAAGACCAACAGCAGGACGGCTGGCAGGGCCCGACCCAGCCCGTTCATATGCGCCGCGCCTCGGGGCGGGCGAACAGCCCGTGCGGTCGGACGAGCAACACCGCAGCCATCACCAGGTAGATCGCGAACAGTTCCAGCGCCGGGAACAGATGGACCGCCGCCGACCGCACCAGGCCGATCAGCAACGCACCGGCGACCGCCCCCTCCAGGCTGCCCAGCCCGCCGATGACCACGACCGCGAAGGCGACCACGATCACCTCCACGGCGATCCCCGGCACGACCGAGATCATCGGCGCGGTGAAGGCACCTCCCAGCGCCGCGAGGGACGCTCCGAGGGAGAACGTCAGCACGTACACGCGCGGCAGGTTGACGCCCATCGCGGTGCTCATCTCCGGGTCGTGGATGACGGCGACGACCAGGCGGCCCAGGCGGCTGCGGCTTGTGAACAGCCACAGCCCCACCGCCGCGCAGGCGGCCACCCCGACCAGCAGCATACTGTAACCGGGATAGACGACGTCTGCGAGGTGGATTTCGCCCAACAGCGTGTAGGGCTGGAACGCGTAGTAGGGGCTGACCCCCCAGATGAGCTTCACCGCATCTTCCAGGATCAAGAACAGCGCGAAGGTCACCAGCAGCTGCAACACCTGGTCCCGGCCGTACATCCAGCGCAGGACGCCCCGCTCCATCACCGGGCCCGTGACCGCGCCGACGACCACCGCTGCCAGCGGCAGCAGGAAGAAGGTGCCGTACGGCCACGCCTCGCGCTGGGAGTAGACGATGACCAGCGAAGCCCCGGCGTACGCACCCAGCGCGTACAGGCTCCCGTGGGCGATGTTGAGGATGCGCAGGACGCCGTAGATCAGCGTCAGCCCGGCCGAGACCAGGAACAGCCAGGAAGCGAAGACCAAGCCGTCCGCGACGATGGTCGTCACAGCGCCCCACCACGTCTCGACCGGAATCTGGGCGCCGGGCCCCGTCTCCTCCGGCTCACCCGTCTACGGGCAGCGTGCCCCGGGGAAGCCCTGCGCGATCCAGTCGGCGCTGGTCATCCCCTCCGGTGGGTTGACGCACTCGGCGGGAAAGACCACGACGCGCGTCAGATCGTACTCCCCCGTGGCGGTGTTGAAACGGCTCGTGATCCCATAGGCCACCGGCTCGATCGCCTGGTGCCCGCGGCCCAGCGCCATGCGGATCGGACCGCTGGGAGTGTCGAACGTGATCCCCCGGAACGCGTCGATGACCTGTTCTCGGGTCGGCCATCCTCCCACCTGCCGCTGCGCCCGCTCGTACGCCGTCTTGACTCCGAAGATCGCCTGAGACATGTGGTACGAGGGGTACACGGGACGGACGTTGAACCGCCGCGCATACACCTCCCGGAACCACCGGTTCAGCGGGACATTGGGCGCCAGCGCGCCGTGCGGCCCGCGTGCTCCGACGACCACCCCCGGGATCATGTTGCGCCCCAGACGCGGCAGAACGGTGTCCCCGGTGGTCAACACGAGAGTGCTGCGCTCGTACAGCCGCCGGGGCAGTTGCTGGATGAGGAAGCTCTCGAGGTCGCCACCCCAAAAGCTGGTGTGCACGACCTCCGGCCGTGCGCCCAGCAGCGCAGAGATCTGAGCCGAGTACTCACCGCCGAACAGAGGCGGGAAGTGCTCGCCCATCACGCGTACGTCGGGTTTCAGTCTGCGCACCGAGTCCCGGAAGTCCCGCCACGAGTCCTGCCCCCACGCGTAGTTCTGGTTGATCCCCGCGATCGACGCGATCTCGGGTTTGATCCGCAAGATGTACCGCGCCGCCCCGACGTTGTCCAGGATCTGGTGGCCGTGCGTGCGGAACACGTACCGATAGCTGCGCTCTTCGAAGATCTGGTTCGTGCCGCAGTCGAACATCACGAGCAGCGCGCGCAGCTCCTCGGCGACCGGTGCGACCGCCAGGCAGTCCGCGCTGGAGATGTACCCGATCACCAGGTCCACCCGCTCGTCCAGCACCAGGCGGCGGAACTCCGCGACCTGCCGGTCCGCTCCCCCGGCTTCGTCCACGTACACCACGCGGATCGGAACCCCAGCGATGCCCCGCTGATTGTACGGGGCCGGCGCGCGGCCGGCGTTGATCTCGTCGATGAGCACCTCGGCCGCGTTGCGGGCCGGGATGCCGAACGGCGCCGCCGCCGGACCGGACAGGAAGGTAACGATGCCGATCTTGACCTCCGCCGGCCGTGCGGGTCCCGCCCCGGCCGTCCCGCCGGGCGCCCCCACCGCCACCGCCAGCGCGGCCGCCGCGGCGATCCCCGCCACCCGCCGGGCAACGGACGTATGGACGTTCCTTTGCCTCATGACCCACCCCCGTGTGGAATGGCCGATCTGTGCTGTGCGGCCGCCTGCCGCAGCCGCAGGATCTCTTCGGTGTCGGGCAACAGCCGGTCGGCGGGGATCACCTCCCACCGCCCCAGCATCACGCGCGCCGGCGCGAAGTCAACGTTGGGCTCGCTGACGCCGATGTACATCTCCTGCACGATCTGGTGATCGACCGGCCGGATCCACGAACAGAAACCTTCGCGGTCGCGAGGCGTACGAAGCTGCATGCCTTCGGCCGCGCGGACGACGTCGTCGCTGTCCACCGATCCCGCCCGCTGCACGGCCTGCGCGATAAAGTGCACGCCGACGTACGCCCCGTGCGCCGTGTACGACGGATAGCGCCGCGCCCTCGACCAAAAGCGCTCCACGAAGGTGCGGTTTTCATCCGTCTGCGGGAAGTTGTTGTGGTGGCGGGCGCTCAGGATGAGGCCGGTGGGCATGCGGTCGCCTAGGGCCTCGAACACCTCGTAGTTGCCACCCGCGTCGAAGCTGACGACCTGGATGCGGTCGAATAGACCCAGTTCCAACCCCTGTTCGAGGAAGGCGATCGTGTCTCCGCCCCAAAAGCCGTGGACGAGCACCTGCGGCGAAGCCTCGAGGATCGCACGGATGAACGGTCGGTAGTCGCTCTGGTACAGCTTCGGCCAGGCCTGCCCGATGAACGCCACATCCGGCCGCAGCTGGGCGAGATGGTCCCGGAAGTCCTGCCACTGCCTGTGCCCGTACTCGTAGTCCGGCCCGATGTAGAAGTAGGTGGACCACGGGCGGCGCTGCAGGTACATGGCGCCGGCGCGCATGGACTGCACCGTGTTGTTCGTCACCCGGAAGTAGTACGGCTGGAACTGCTCGATGGTCAGCCTCCCCGACGCGTGGTCGGTGCCGACGAAGACGACACCGAAGTGCCGGGAAACCTCGGTCACCGCCAAAGCGACGGCGCTGCTGACCACCCCCATCAGGAACTCGACGCGGTCCTCGGTCACATAGCGCTGGGCCACCTTGACGGCGAACGTGGGATCGGACCGGTCGTCGGAGAACAGCAGCCTCAACTCGGAGCCGTCCACGCCGCCGGCTTCGTTGATCTCGTCGGCCGCCATCTCGGCACCCACGATCGCGTCGTGCCCGTAGCGCGCCGCCCGGCCGGTCAGCGGATACAAACAGCCCACCGTAATCGTGTCGGCGGCACGTCGACGCCTGCCGTGTCGAGACGACATCGTTGCCTCATGCTACAGGTGTGCGCGGAGGCGAAATCAAGGGCTTGTTGTCACAAGATGATCCGAATCGATTTGGGCGTTTATCATAGTATTTACCGTCTATGATTCGGGGCTACAGGTGATGTTGCGGGTGCACGAGGTGTTGCGCTTGGATGTCATGCGGGACGTGCAGCCGATCTCCCGCCACGGCTTGGATCGGGTCATCCGGTGGGTGCACACGTGGCCCGAGGTCCTGCCCTGGCCGCACGGGGGGGAGTTGCTGCTGACGACCGGATACAGTTGGCCGGCCGACGCCGCCGAGCAGCGGAGGATCCTGGCAGACCTGGACCGCGCCGGCGCCTCCGCGATTCTGTTCCGGGCGGACCCGCCGTTCTTCCCGAGCATTCCCAGCCCCATCCGCCAGGCTGCGTCGGCAGGCGAAGTCGGGCTGGCGGTGCTCGAGGCGCACCATGAGACGTCGTTCGCCGAGTTGGTGGAGACCATCAACCGGGAGATCATCCGCCGGCAGTTCGAGGTGCTGGAGCGTTCGGAGCGAATCCACCGCACGCTGACCGCGGCCGCGCTCGACGCCGAGGCCGTGGAGAGCATCGCCGATCGGCTCGGGGAGCTGATCGGCAAGCGCGTCGTCGTCACGGACCGGCGGCTGCGCGCGTTGACCGCGACCCCCGCAGAGTGGGAGACGATCGAGCGGGCCGCCCGCGGGGCGATCTCGGCGTCTGGGTCGTCAGCGCACCGCGAGGGGAGCTTCCGCACGGACCAAATCGAGGGCATCTTCTTTCCGGTGCGCACCGGGCGGGAGGTGTCCGGGTATCTCATTGTCGTCGGCCCACCGGGCGGGATGAACGAACTGGACGTGCGCGCGGGAGAACACGGCGCAGTCGTGGCGGGGTTGCACCTGCTGCGCCAGCAGGCCGTAGCCGACGCGGAGGCCCGCGTGCGCAACACCTTCGTCGAAGCGGTCCTGCAGGGCAGGCTGACTGGGGACTCGGGGTTGCGGGAGCGCGCGCAACTGTTGGGGTTCGACCCCGAGGGCACGTACGCCGTCGCCATCGCTGCTCCGGTCGATGCGGACGGGACTGTGCGACCGCGCGCGCTCACGTCCACCGACGACTTCCAGAACCGCGCACGGCTGGGCCAGGCGCTTCAGGCGGCCCTGGAAGCCTTTCGCCTGCCCGCCTTCTTGGCCTTCGCCCTGAACCAGGTGCAGTGTCTGATTTCCGCCGACTTGCCGCAAGATAGACTCCGCCGCCGGGTCCAGGGCATCTGGCTCCACCTGCGCGACGCCGCACCGGAGGTGCCGGTCGCGCTCGTCGTGGGACGGCCCCAGCAGGGTCACACCGGGATCCCGCTCAGCCTGCGGCAGGCGGAGGCCGCGCTGGGTACGGTGCGCGGCAGCGGGGTCTGGTGGTATGAGGACTTCGAGACGGTGCGGATCCTCGGCTCGGCCTCCGACCGGGAGGCCATGGAAAGCCTGTACCGCGCCACGCTGGGAGCCCTGCGCGACCACAGCGCGGCGCTGTACGAGACTGCGGTCGCCCTCATCACCTGCGGGTTCAACCAGAGGTCGGCGGCGCGGCGGCTGGACGTCCACTGGAACACGCTGCGCCACCGGGTCGAGCGGATGGAGGAGATCCTGGGCGCAGGTCTCGACGACCCCCAGACCCGGTTCCGCCTCCAGATGGCGCTCGAAATCGAGAAGCTGTCCGGCCGACCGACGGGAGCGCAACACGGTCCCCGACACTCGCCACCCGGAGCCGGCGAGCCCGTATGATAGGCATGATGGAAGCCCAACCAACGGATGCCCCGCGCCACGTCGCCCGGCAGACCGCGATCTTCCGCGGCATCGCTGAGGTGCTCAACCGATCGTACACACTGCGGGAGGCACTCGATGGAGCCCTGCACCGCATCGTCGAACTAATGGACGTCGACGCCGGCTGGATCTTCCTGCACGGCCCGGAGCCTGGGGAGTTCCGTATGGCTGCAGACGTGAACCTACCTCCGGCGCTGTCGGTCTCCGGCAAGCGGCGGATGGCCGGGGACTGCCGGTGCATCTCGATGCTGCGGGAGGGGCGGCTCGCCGAGCCCGTGAACTTCATTGACTGCGCGCGGCTGGAGCAGGCCCTGCCCCAGTCGCCCGAGCGGCACCGCCACGCCTCGGTTCCGCTGATCGCGCAGGACGAAACCGTCGGGATCCTGAATCTGCTGCTGCCCCCGGGCAGGTCGTTCGCCGCGGAGGAACTCGACCTGCTGGAGGCGTTGGGGCACGAGATCGCTGTCGCCGTCCAGCGCGCCCGTCTGTTCGACCAGGTGCGCGAGCAGGAGCATACGCGGCGTCAGCTGCTGCAGAGGTTGCTCGTCGCGCAGGAAGAGGAACGGCGGCGCATCGCCCGGGACCTGCACGACCACGCCGGACAGATGATGACGGCGCTGATCATCCAGCTCGCGCAACTCACCCGACGCGCGGAGTCCGAGGACGGGCCGCTGGCGCCGGCGCTGCGGAAATTGCACGACCTGGCGCAGCAGGGACTGGACGAGTTGCGCAAGCTCGTGTACGAACTGCGGCCTTCGATCCTCGACGACCTCGGTCTGGGACCCGCACTCCGCTGGTATGCGGACACTTACGTGCATGCGGCCGGTCTGCGAGCCGACGTCCACATCGGTGACATTGGGCAGCGCCTTCCGCAGGAGGTCGAGACGGTCGTATTTCGCATCGTGCAGGAGGCCGTGACGAACGCGTTGCGGCACGCGCAGGCACGACAGCTGGAGATCCGCGTGGACCGCCGCGGCGGGTTCCTGCTCGTGATGGTCCGAGACGACGGGACCGGGTTCGACAGCACAGACCCGGAACCCCGGGCGACCTTGGGTCTGGCGGGGATGCGGGAGCGCGCGCAGCTGGTAGGCGGTACGCTCCAGGTGCTGTCGGTGCCCGGCGTCGGCACGACGGTGCTGGCGAGGATTCCGCTGCACGACGAGTCCGGCGGGTGAAGGTGGGCACGATACGACGCCCCACCGCCGGCGCGGCGCCCGCAACCCGGCGCCGGGGGCGGTCATGAACAAGATCCGCATTCTCATCGCCGACGACCACAGCATCGTGCGGGAGGGGGTTCGGATGATCCTGTCCGGCCAGCGGGACTTCGAGGTCGTCGGCGAGGCCGCCACCGGCCGCGAGGCGCTGGAACTCGCGCGGCAGCTGCGGCCCGACGTCGTGGTGATGGACATCAGCATGCCGGACATGACCGGGATCGAGGCGACGGAGAAGATCCGGCAGGAGCTGCCGTCGGTGCAGGTGCTTGGCTTGACGATGCACGAGGAGCCGAGCTACGTCTTCCGGATGCTGCGCGCGGGTGGGGCCGGCTACGTGCTCAAGCGAGCCGCGGCCGAAGACCTCGTCTCCGCCGTCCGTGCCGCGCACCGCGGGGAAGCATTCTTGTACCCGTCGGTGGCGCGCCTCGTCGTGCAGGACTTCCTGGACCGTGCGGCAGCGAAGGAAGAGCCGGCGTCGCTGGACGGTCTCACGCCGCGCGAGCGCGAGGTGCTCACGCTGATCGCCGAGGGCCTGACGAATCAGGAGATCGCCAAGCGGCTGTACATAAGTATCAAGACCGTGCAGACCCACCGTGCGCACATCATGGAGAAGCTCAACCTGCACGACCGTACCGAGCTGGTACGGTACGCGATCCGCAAGGGTCTGATCGAGGCATGAGCACAACACGGAACCGATGCTGCCGATGAGCCGCCGAGACCCCTTCCACGCCCGCTCAACGCTGTCCACAGGGACGCAGACCGTTGCCTACTATCGGTTGGGCGCGCTCGCGGACGATCTGACGCTGTCTTTGGACCGCATCCCCTATACCGTCAAGGTCCTACTGGAGAACGTGCTCCGCTTTGCGGGAAGCGGTCCGTTCACCGAAGACGACGTGCGTGCGCTCGCCTCCTGGCAGCCGGGTTCACGTGCGGGGCGGGAGGTGCCGTTTCTGCCTGCGCGGGTGCTTCTGCAGGACTTCACCGGTGTCCCGGCGGTGGTGGACCTGGCAGCCATGCGGTCTGCGGTCGCCCGCCTGGGCGGCGACCCCAAACGCATCAACCCGCTGGTGCCTGTGGACCTGGTGATCGACCACTCGGTACAGGTGGACGCCTTTGGGTCGGCGCTGGCCTTCCGGTTCAACGTGGAGCGGGAATACGAGCGCAACCGCGAGCGGTATGCCCTGCTGCGGTGGGCCCAGAAGGCGTTCCGCAACTTCCGGGTGGTGCCGCCGGGTACGGGGATCGTCCACCAGGTGAACCTGGAGTACCTGGCCTCGGTGGTGGCCACGCGCGACCAGGACGGCGAGCAGGTCGCGTTCCCCGACAGTCTCGTGGGGACGGATTCCCACACCACCATGGTCAACGGGCTCGGCGTGCTGGGCTGGGGCGTGGGCGGCATCGAGGCGGAGGCGGTGATGCTGGGCCAGCCGATCTACCTGGCGGCTCCGGAGGTGGTGGGCCTCCGGCTCCACGGCACGCCTCCCGAGGGCGTCACGGCTACGGACCTGGTGCTCACGGTCACCCAGATCCTGCGCCGAGTGGGCGTGGTGGACAAGTTCGTGGAGTTCTTCGGGCCCAGCCTGTACCATCTGTCCCTGCCGGACCGGGCCACCATCGCCAACATGGCACCCGAGTACGGGGCCACCGCCGCTCTGTTCCCCATCGACAACGAGACGTTGGGCTATCTGCGCCTCACAAGCCAGGACCCAGATCACGCGGCCCTGGTGGAGCGCTACGCCAAGGAGCAGGGGATGTTCTGGGAAGCGAGCGCACAGCCGGCGTACGACCAGGTGGTGGAGCTGGACCTCGGCACCCTGGAGCCCAGTGTGGCAGGTCCGCAGCGGCCCCAGGACCGGGTCCCCCTGCGAGACGTTGGACGCAGCTTCTACGCGGCGTTGGGGGATCGGATCGGCGCGTCCGACGCGAACCGGGTCGCCACCGGCCGTCTGGAGTCTGAAGGAGGCCGGCCCGCCGGAGACCGCGGCGCGGCCGTCGCCTCCTGGCCCAAGACCGTGGATGTCCGCCTGGACGGGATGCACGCGGAGCTGCGGCACGGATCGGTTGTCATCGCGGCCATCACCAGCTGCACCAACACCAGCAACCCCTCCGTCATGCTGGCCGCGGGGCTGGTGGCCAAGAAGGCGGTCGAGCGAGGCTTGGTGGTGAGTCCCGCGGTGAAGACGAGCCTGGCGCCGGGGTCTGCGGTGGTAACCGAGTACCTCAAGCAGGCGGGGCTGATGCCCTACCTGGAGGCGCTGCGCTTCCACCTGGTGGGCTACGGGTGCACCACCTGCATCGGGAACAGCGGGCCGCTGCCCGAGCCCGTGGCGAAGGCCATCCAGGAGCATGACCTGGTCGTCGCCGCAGTACTGAGCGGCAACCGCAACTTCGAGGGCCGGATCCACCCGCTGGTACGGGCTGCCTACCTAGCGAGCCCGCCCCTCGTGGTGACCTTCGCCCTGGCGGGCACTGTGGACGTCGACCTGACCCGGGACCCCGTGGGGTACGACCCCAACGGGAATCCCGTGTACCTACCGGACATCTGGCCAACCACCCACGAGGTGCAGGAGCTGGTGGGGCGCCACGTGAGCCCAGAACTTTTCCGCGAGCGTTACCGGGATGTGTTCACGGGCGACGAGGCGTGGCGGACCCTACCGGTTCCGGAGGGCAACCTCTACGCGTGGGACCCCGACTCCACGTACGTACAGGAACCGCCCTTCTTCCAGGACCTGCCCCCGCAGCCTGGACCCCTGCAGGATATCCGGGGCGCCCGGGTCTTGGCGGTGCTTGGAGATTCCGTCACCACCGACCACATCTCGCCTGCGGGCAGCATCCCGCCGGACAGCCCCGCGGGCCGCTACCTGATCGAGCACGGGGTATCCCCCGCGGAGTTCAACAGCTACGGTGCGCGACGGGGCAATCACCAGGTCATGATGCGGGGAACGTTCGCCAACATCCGGCTGCGCAACGCGCTGGCGGGCGGGCGCGAGGGCGGCTGGACAGTGCACTTGCCCAGCGGGCAGCTGTTGCCCATCTACGATGCCGCCATGCGCTACCGGAGTGAGGGCGTACCGCTGTTGGTGCTGGCGGGCAAGGAGTACGGTGCGGGCAGCTCGCGAGATTGGGCAGCCAAGGGGGTATCGCTGCTCGGTGTGCGTGCGGTACTCGCCCAAAGTTACGAACGCATCCACCGCAGCAACCTGGTCGGGATGGGCGTGCTGCCCCTGCAGTTCCGCGACGGCGACGGCGCCGAGTCGCTGGGGCTCACCGGGAAGGAGGTCTACGATGTGCTCGGGTTGGCCGATGGCCTCCGTCCGGGTGGTACGGTGACGGTCCGCGCCCACCGGACCGACGGCGACGGCGTCACCTTCCAGGCGACCGTGCGGATCGACACCGCGACCGAACTCTCCTACTACCGGCACGGCGGCGTGCTGCCGATGATGCTGCGCCGGCTGCTCGAGCCCGTCTGAACGCTGCGGGGTGGGGCGTTGGCGGCGAGAGTGTTGGTCGTCGACGACGAGGACAGCATCCTCGAGCTGGTCGGTTCCTACCTGAGACGCGAGGGGTTCGAGGTCGAGGTGGCGTCCGACGGTCCGCCGGCCTCGCCAAGGTCCGTACCTTCCGGCCCGACGTCGTGGTCCTCGATGTGATGCTGCCGGGGCTGGACGGCATCGAAATCCTGCGCCAGGTGCGCCGGGAGTCCGGCGCGTACGTCGTGATGCTGACCGCGCGCGCCGAGGAGACCGACAAGGTGGTCGGGCTGACGATGGGAGCCGACGACTACGTGACCAAGCCCTTCAGTCCGCGCGAGCTGACGGCCCGCATCCGTGCGATCCTGCGCCGGGGACGTGGCGGGATGGGCCTGGCACCGACGATGGTCTTCCAGCACCTGCGCATCGATCCCGCGCGGCGCGAGGTTCGGCGCGATGGGGAGCCGATCGCGCTCACGGCCCTGGAGTTCGACCTGCTCACGGTGCTGGCCGCCTACCCGGGGCACGTGCTGACGCGGGAGCAACTCCTCGAACGCGTGTGGGGCCGAACTACTCGGGGTGTGGGGTACCGATTCGCCGACGAACCACGATGAGAGGCATGGCGCCGCTCGGCTCTCGGCTCGCGTGGAAACTGTTCGCCTCCCACCTACTGATCATCGGCGTCGGCACGGTCGTGTTGTGGATGACGGCCCAGGCGGTCGCACCCGTGACGTTCGGGGACCACCTGGCGGTGATGAGACAGCACATGGGGCGCGCCCCGGCGGTGGCCGAAGATCTTCTCGGCAGCTTCCTGCGGCCCATGAACGCAGCCGTCGCGGTCGCGGCCGCTGCGGCAATTACGGTCGCTGTCGCCGTCGCGGGCTTCCTGTCGCGGCGCATCGTGGCGCCGATCCAGGCGATGACCCGCGCCAGCGAGCGCATCGCCAGCGGTCGCTACGACGAACGCGTCCCGGTCACCTCCGGCGACGAGCTGGGACGCCTGGCATCCCAGTTCAATCGCATGGCCGGCTCTTTGCAACAGGTGGAACGGATGCGGCGCGACCTGATCGCCGACGTAGCGCACGAACTGCGCACATCGCTTTCGAGCGTGGCCGGGTACGTAGGAGTCTGCTCGACGGCGCGCTGCCCCCGGAACCCGAGACGTTCCATCGGATCCTGCGGGAGACGAACCGGCTACAACGGCTGGTCGCCGACTTGCAGGAGTTGTCCCGTGTCGAGGCCGGCCAGATCCCGGTCCAACCCCGAACGGTCGGTGTGGGCGAGCTCGTGGAGGCAGCCCTTGCGCGGATGCGGCCCCAGTTCGAAGACAAGAAGGTCGCGTTGAGGGCCGAACTCGCGCCCGATGTGCCGCCGGTCTGCGCAGATCCAGATCGCATCGGCCAGGTCCTCACGAACGTCCTCGGCAACGCGCTGCAGCACACGCCGCCCGGCGGCCATGTCGAGGTGCGGGCATACCGCGACCGGACGTTCGTAGCGGTGGCCGTACGCGACGACGGCGCCGGCATCGCCGCCGAGCACCTGCCCCATGTCTTCGACCGCTTCTATCGCGTAGATCGTTCCCGCGCTCGCGCCAGCGGCGGTAGCGGCATCGGGCTGACCATCGCCCGCCACCTCGTCGAGGCCCACGGGGGGGCAGATATGGGCCCACAGCGATGGGCCGAACCGAGGGAGCACCTTCACCTTCACCCTGCCCGCGGCCGCCGATGGGCGGCGCTGAAGATCGGGTGCGCACCCGATGTCCCCAGTGCCCGCTTTTGGTACGTTGGTGGCGATGTCGGCTGCTGTCACGTCCGGCCTGAGGGCGCCCACTCCTGCCGCCTACGTCGACGTGCGGCCTTCCTCGTGCTCGCTGCGATCGGGATGGCCGCCGTGGGCGTTGGGGGGCTGTCCTCAGCGCAAAGCCCCGCCCGGAGTGCCACGGACACTTTGCCGGGCCTGACCGTGTACATGTCGCCGACCTGCGGCTGTTGCGCTGCGTATGTGGGCTATCTCCGCGACAACGGGTACGCGGTGCGCATCGTCCACACCCGGACCTCACCGGGATCAAGGACCGTCTGGGTGTGCCCGGAGCGCTGCGCAGCTGCCACACGATGACGGTCGCGGGCTACTTCGTGGAAGGACACGTGCCGGTGGCTGCGATTGGGAAACTGCTCCGGGAAGCACCGCCTCTTGCCGGGATCGCGCTACCGGGCATGCCAGCAGGGTCCCCGGGCATGGGCAAAGAGAGGATCGCCCCGCTGGTCGTCTACGGAGTAGGCCGCGGCGGCGTCAGCGTCTTCGCACGCCTGTAGCATAGCCGCGCGCACGCTGGGAGGGATGCGGCCCGGCAAGGTCGCGCAGCGGACAGAAGGCCTGCGCCCACTGCTGTGCGCGCGCCCACTCCGCCCACGCCTCGTCCCCGAGTGCAGCCCGGAGGGCAGCCGATTCGATCCGCGGGTCACCTGGTCCGCTCTGCGCCGACAGGTTCACCAGCAGATGACACGGGAACTCCGGACACACCCCGCAGTGCTCCACACCGCGTTGCTTCGCGCATGCGTACACCGGGCAGACGTTGACCAGGGGCGCAAGGGCTTGCATGCCACACGTCACACCCAGGGTCTCGTACCAAGCGCTGGCCTCCCAGTACAGACCGCAGACACCGGCGAAGTCCCTGATCTCCCTTCCGACCTCGGTGGCCATAGGCATCCCTCCCTATAGGACCCGTACCACTCCCGCGACGCATCGAACATCGGGCCGGCAACCGATTCCGTCCTGGGGCCGTCGAAATCCATGCGCCGGCTTCCGACGACCGGCCGCGCAGCCGCTTCACCGGATCTTCACATCCGCCGCACCCCGGCTTCACGGGGCGCCGCTACGATCGCAAGGGGAACGCCGGATACCCCCGCGGCCGGCGCGATCGACCGGCCGTTCGGATTTACAGCCTGACGCGGTCGTGCTGGGCTTGAGCTCAGGAGGAGGGCGCGCGGATGTGGAATACGCTTTTCGTCGGGACGGTTCTGGCTGTCGGGGCGGCGACGGGACTGGCAGGATGCGCCCCGCGTGCCGCGTCCCCACCTGTGGGACCTGCAGCACAGACTCAAGTCGTAAGGTTGGTGATGCGCGACTTCGGATTCGAGCCCAACGTCGTCCGGGTGAAGGCCGACGGCGTGCAGTTCGAGCTGGTCAACGAGGGCGCGGTCGAGCACGATTTCGCGATCCCCGCCCTTGCGGGGCACGGTGCCGCCCAGCACAAGCAACACCTCGTGCGGCCTGGACAAACCGGGACGGTCGAACTCGATCTGCCGGTTGGCACCTACGAGGCGGTCTGCACCGTGCCCGGACACAAGGAAGCTGGGATGAGGATGCAAGTCGAGGCCCCACCCTGAAACAACCAGCGCGAGAGGAGGGGTCGAGATGCGCAAGACCGGTGTTTGGCTCGCGCTGGTTGCCGTGCTGCTCGCGGCGACCGGCGCAGCGGCGCAGGCGACGCCCGGCGTGCCTCTTGCGGGGCAGGACCGGAGCATCGCGGAGATGATGGCGGCCTGCAACCAGATGATGGGGCAGATGCAGCAGATGATGGGCCGGATGAACCAGATGATGGGCATGATGGGCGGCGGGATGATGGGCCGCGGGATGATGGGTGGACCCGGCAGCTGGAACGGCTGGTGGTTGGGCGGCGCCTGGCTGCTGTGGCTGATCCTCTTGGCGCTGGCGGTCACCGTCGTCGTGCTGCTGCTACGCGGGAGGCCGTCCGGCGATGCAGCGCTGGCGGCGCTTCAGATCCGGCTCGCCAAGGGGGAGATCTCCGCCGAGGAGTACGAACAGACCCGACGACTGCTGCGCGGATAGGCGACGCGCTCAGGTCACGCCCCGGATCGCACCGTCGGCGTCCAGGTCGATGTCCCACGCACGCGGGCGCGGTGGCAGCGCCGGCATCGTCATGATCTCCCCCGCGACCGCAAGCACGAACCCCGCGCCAGCCCGCACCGCGACGTCCCGGATCCGGATCGTGAAGTCCGTGGGCACCCCGCGCCGGGTCGGGTCGTCGGTCAGCGAGTACTGGGTCTTGGCCACGCACACCGGCAGCCCGCCGAACCCCCACGCTTCGGCCCACTCGAGGCTCCGCTGAGCGGCGTCGGACCACTCCACTCCTGAGGCGCGGTAGACCTCGGAGGCGACGACTTCGAGCTTCTTTGCCAGAGGCGCATCGGCCGCGTAAAGGCCTCTGCGCGAGACGGGTGGTGCGTCCCGCAGGACTTGGCGGACGACCTCCGCCAGATCGAGCGCGCCTTCTGCGCCCAATTCGTACCCGCGCGAGACGGCCGCCGGGACACCCCACGCCTCCGAGGCGGCCACCACCGCCCGGATCTCCTCGGGCGCGTCGGTGCTGAACGCGTTCACGCAGACCACCGGGCGCATCCCCAGACGCCGCACGATGTCGACGTGGTGTCGCACCTGCGCCAGAGCCTGCCGGACGGCAGCGGGGTTCGGTGCGGCGAGGCCATCGGAGGGGATTCCCGCATGGTGCTTGAGGGCGCGCGCGGTCACCACGACGACCGCCACGTGCGGTTGGGGGCCGCCGTGGGCGCCCACGACATGGACGAACTTCTCCGCGCCCAGATCCGCGCCGAACCCGGCCTCGACGACCGCGATCGGTACGAGCTTCTGGGCCAGACGCAGCGAGACCAGCGAGCTGGTGCCGTGGGCGATGTTCGCGAACGGCCCGGCGTGCACGAACGCCGCGGTTCCGTCCTGGGTTTGCACGAGGTTGGGCATCAGCGCGTCGCGCAGCAGCGCAGCCATCGCGCCGGCGGCGCGGAGGTCTTCTGCGGTCACCGGGCGCCCGTCGCGCGTGCGCCCCACGAGGATCCGCCCACACCGCCGGCGCAGGTCGGAGTACTCCCCGGCCAACCCCAGCACGGCCATCACCTCGGAGGCCGCGGTGATGTCCACGTGCTCCTCCCGCGGCAACCCTCCGCCCAGGCCAACCACGGCGTGCCGCAGAGCCCGATCGTTCACGTCCACAACCCTGCGGAACGCAACCTTCCGAGGGTCGATGTGCGGCTCCCGGCACCGGTACAGGTGCTCGTCCACCAGCGCCGCGAGCAGGTTGTTGGCTGCGGTGACGGCGTGCAGGTCGCCCGTGAAGTGCAGGTTGATGTCTTCCGCCGGCTCCACCGTGCACCGACCGCCGCCGGTCGCACCTCCCTTCAGACCGAAGACCGGACCCATCGAAGGCTCGCGCAGGCAGACCGCCGCGCCAGATCCCGACGCCCGCAACGCCTGGGCCAGGGCGATCGCGGTCACGGTCTTACCCTCGCCGGCCGGCGTCGGGGTGATCGCCGTGACCAGTACCACCCGGCCGTCGGAGACGTCGCGGCGTCGGGTGAGGGCCTCTACGCGGACCTTGGCCTTGTGCGGCCCGTAGTAGACCAGCTCCTCCTCGTGCAGCCCCAGCTCGGCGCCGACCTCTCCGATCGGTCGCAAACCCCGCGGCATCGACGGCTCCGGCGCCCCTAGGGATAGATGCCGCGCGTCATCAGCGCGTCGGCCACGCGCTGTACGGCGAGCACCATCGCCGCCGAGCGCAAGCTCGAGCCCTGTTCCTGAGCGGTCCGCAGCACACGCCCGAACGCCGCGACCATCGTCTGCTCCAGCCGCTCGACGACGTCCTGTTCCGTCCAGAACAGCGGCTGCAGTCCCTGGACCCACTCGAAGTACGACACGACCACGCCGCCGGCGTTGGCCAGGATGTCGGGCACCACCAGAACCCCGCGCTCTTCCAGGATGTCGTCGGCCTCGGGGGTGGTGGGGCCGTTGGCCCCCTCCACGATCACGCGCGCTCGGATCCGCGCAGCGTTGGCCGCGGTGATCTGTCCCTCGACCGCGGCCGGGACGAGGAAGTCGCAGGGCAGTTCCAGCAGCTCGGCGTTGGAGATCGCGTCGGCCCCGGGGAACCCCACCACGGTCCCGCTCTCCTGCAGGTGTCGGCGCACCGCGGCGGGATCTAGGCCGTCCTCGCGGTGGATCCCACCCCGGATGTCGCTGACCGCGACGATCCGGCAGCCGAGCCCGTAAAGCAGGCGAGCGGTCGCCTCGCCCACGTTGCCGAACCCCTGGATCGCCACCCTGCTTCCCTCCAGCGGCACACCCAACCAGCGCGCCGCCTCCCGCATGACGATCGTCACCCCGCGGCCCGTCGCGTCGCGCCGGCCCACGGATCCTCCGATTACCACCGGCTTGCCGGTCACCACCGCAGGCACCGAGTAGCCACGGTGCATGCTGTAGGTGTCCATGATCCAGGCCATCATCTGCTCGTTAGTCCCGACGTCCGGACCGGGGATGTCGCTGGCGGGGCCCATCAGCACGCTGATCTCCGTCGCGAACCGCCGCGTCAAGTGCTCCAGCTCGTCGCCCGACAGACCGGCGGGGTCGCAGTTCACGCCTCCCTTGCCGCCCCCGTACGGCAGGTGCATCAGGGCACACTTCCACGTCATCCACATCGCCAGCGCGCGGACCTCGTTGAGGGTCACGTGCGGGCTGTACCGGATCCCTCCCTTGGTGGGCCCCAGGACCGTGCTGTGCAGGACGCGGTGGCCGGTGAAGATGCGGACCGATCCGTCGTCCATCTTCACGGGGAAGTTCACGGTCAGCTCACGCTGAGGATGTGCGAGGAAGTCTCGAATGCCGCGCTTCAGCGGCAGCCGGTCGGCTGCCCGCGCGAACTGTCGGAGCGCCATCTCCCAGGGATCTTCGACGGCGGGCACGGGCGGTGCCAGTTCGCCCAGCGGCTTCATCTCACCCTCCCCTGCTCAACGGGTCAACTCCGGCAACCCTTCGCACGGCAAAGGACCGGTCGTCGTGGACGTAGGCCACACCGGAGACGTCGACGTCCACGACACCGTCGATGGCCTGCGCACACCTTCGGATCCACTCGGCCTGGCTGCGCCGCTCGACCCGGCCGCGCACCGTGATTACACCGTCCCGGACGTAGATCTCCAGGCTCTGCGGGTCGATGCCGGTATCCGTCAGGATTGCCTCGGCCACGGCGGCGGTCAGCTCCGTATCGGGTCGCAAGAAGACTTTGAGAACGTCGTTGCGGCTGACAATGCCGACCACCCGACCCTCGCGCACGATCGGGATGCGGTTGACGTCACGGCGGGCCATGGTGGCCGCGAGCACGCGAACTGGGGTCTGCTCCTCGGCGGTGACCACGTCGCGGGTCATGACGTCGGCGGCCACCTTCCCCTCGTACCGCCGAACCTGCTCTCCGACCTCTGCGGAGCGGGCAGGGACGTAGGGAGCGAGCTTGGGGAGCCCGCCCGGGCCGGCCTCCTTGAAGAGCAGGTCGCGTTCGGTGACGATCCCGACGAGTCTGCCCTGCTCGTCGACCACGGGCGCGCCGCTGATCCGGTGCTCGGTGAGCAGGCGGGCGACCTCGGGGATGGGCGTGTCCGGACGCACCGTCACGACCCGGCTGGTCATCACGTCCCTGGCCGTCAGCCTTCGCACGACCCACCCCCTTGCGTGACCGGCTCCCTCCTCCTCGATTGGGCGGACGCTCATGCCCGTGCGCGTGCCTCCAACCGTTCCCAGTGGGCGTCCACCCAAGACTGCAGTTCCGCCAGCACCTTCTCATCGTCGAGCAGGTGCCGGAAGCGGCCTTGCATCTCGAGGAACGCCTTGAGCGGAGTTCGTTCGCGCGGGATGTAGGTGATCCGCCAGACGCCGCGGTCGACCTCGTACAGGGGCCAGTACCGCGTCTCGACCGCCATCTTCGCGATCTGAACCAGCTGCTCCGGAGGGTAGTCCCAGCCGGGCTGGCAGGGCGTCAGCACGTTGAGGAACGTCGGCCCGGCGGTCGCGAGCGCCTTCTGGAGTTTCTTGCCGAGATCGCCCCAATGGCTGATGCTCGCCTGGGCAACGTAGGGCGCGCCGTGCGCGGCGACGATCTCGGTCATGTCCTTGCGGGGCTGCGGCTTGCCGAGCTGGCGTGCCCCCACCGGCGTCGTCGTGGTGCGCGCACCCTGCGGCGTCGCGCTCGACCGCTGGATCCCGGTGTTCATGTAGCCCTCGTTGTTGTAGCAGACGTACAGGAAGTCGGTGCCGCGCTCGAGGGCCCCAGAAAGGCTCTGCAGCCCGATGTCGTACGTGCCGCCATCGCCGCCGATCGCGACCACCTTGGGCAGACGGTCCAGCCGGCCGCGGCGCTGCAGCGCCACCGCCGCCGCCTGCACGCCGGAGGCGGTCGCCGCGGCGTTCTCGAACGCGTTGTGCATCCAGGGCACGGGCCACGCCGAGTACGGATAGATGGTCGAGACGACCTCCAGACACCCCGTGGCGTTCACCACCACCAGGGGCCGGGCAGACGTCGCCAGCAGCATGCGGATCAGCGTCGGGAATCCGCAGCCGGCACACGCGCGGTGGCCCGGCGCCAGCCCCTGCGAGCGCTGAGACAGATCGCGCAGGTTCAGCGACATCCGCCCTCCTGCCGCACGCCGAGGTAGCGTAGGCGATCGCCCGCTCCGGGGGCGCGCAGCAAGCCGTCGATCTCGCCGTCGGTCAGCTCGCGACCACCCAGCCCGAACACGACGTCGGTCACGGCAGGCCGCACGACGCGGTCGTACAGCGCAGCCCGTATCTCAATTCCGAGGGGGCCCCCGAGGGTGCTGAGAGTGTCCGCTCGCTCGAGCACGTGGACGTGCCGGATGCGGCCCAACGCCCGGGCCACCTCTTCGGCCGGGAAGGGGCGGAAGGTCACCAGCCTGACCATGCCCACGCGCCGCGCACGCCGCCAGCGCGCCACGGCGTCCCGGACCATGTCGGCGTAGCTGCCCATCAGCAGGAAGGCCTCCTCGGCATCGTCCATTTCGAACTTCTCCACGAACGCGGGCAGCGCCCGACCGAATCGGGTATTGAACGCCTCGGTCTCCACGGCGATCACCTCGCGGGCGCGCTCCATCGCCGCCGCGAGCGCGCGCCGAAACTCCATGTACGAATCCGGAAGCGCGAGGGGCCCGACGCTGATCGGCTCGCCGCCCCCGAGCAGCGCGTAGCCGTCGGCCGGGCCCTCGCCCACGAACTCCTGCACCTCCTCGTCCGGGTACGCTTCTATCGGCTCCAGGCTGTGCGTGAGGGTGAAGCCGTCCAGGCAGACCATCACGGGGAGGCGTGCCCGTTCGGCAATCCGCACGGCGAGGATCGTACGGTCGTACGCGTCCTGCACGTCTCGGCAGTACAGCTGGATCCAGCCCGCATCGCGTGAGCCCATCGTGTCCGAGTGGTCTCCGTGGATGTTGATCGGAGACGACAGCGCACGGTTGCCGACCACCATGATGATCGGCAACCGCAGCCCGCTGGCGACGTAGAGGATCTCGTGCATCAGCGCCAAGCCCTGCGAAGACGTCGCCGTCATGACGCGCGCGCCAGCCGCGCTGGCGCCGACGCAGGCCGAGATCGCCGAATGCTCCGACTCCACGGCCAGGAACTGGGTCTGGACCTCGCCGTCGGCCACGTACTGTGAGAACCGCTCCACGATCTGCGTGGACGGCGTGATGGGGTACGCGGCGACGACGTCGGGGTCGATCTGCCGCCACGCCAGCGCGACGGCGTCGTTGCCCGTCAGGCCCACGCGCCGTCCGAGAACCGCACTCATGCGCCCTCCGCTTCCATGCGAATCGCCGATGCCCGCGGCGGGCAGACCGCGGCACAGATCCCGCAACCCTTGCAGTGCTCGTAGTCGATCCCCACCACCCGGCCGCCGGCCACGAGGATCGAGGAATCCGGGCAGTACAGCCAGCACAGCATGCAGTGCACACACCGATCCAGATCCAGGATCGGTGCCTCCTGCCGCCAGTCGCCGGTGGAAAAGCCGCGGCTGGTCCCGCCGGGGATTACCGGCCCTCGGTCAAGTTGCCGCCACGTCACCGAACCCGCCATTCCCTGCCTCCTCGATCGCGCCGCGCGCGGCCCGCAGGTTCGCCTCCACGACGTCCGGTCGGAACTCGGAGCCGAGGCGGCGGCGCAGCCATGCCAAGAACGAGTCTCGCTCCAGCGGCGTGAACAGGGTCACCACCACGGCCAGCAGCGGTATGTTGGGGACGTCGCGGCCCAGCGTCCGACGGGCGATCGCCGAAGCGTTCGCCGCGACGACCTGGGCGCGGGGCACGCCCGGGATATCGGGCGCAGCCGGCGCGTTCAGCACCACCGAGGTCTGCGGTCCGACGCCCGTGAGCACGGCAGGGACGGACAGCAGGCGCGCGTCGAATACGACCACCAAATCGGGGCGCTCGATCGGACCGCGGCGGGCGATGGGGGCGGGCCCGATGCGGGTGAAGGCCTGCACCGGTGCACCGCGCCGTTCCGGCCCGAACTCCGGCGAGGCCTGCGCCCAGCCGCCGGCGTCGATTACCGCCTCGGCGAGCAGCATCGCGGCGGTCTTGACGCCGTATCCGCCGCGGCCATGCCACCGAATGCCGAGCGTTCGAAAGGCCACGCGATCCAACGTCCCACCTCGCTAGGCCATCCTGCGCAGAACCTCTGTCAGCTCCCGTCCCAGGTGGCTCTTCGGAACCCATGCGTCGCCGCTGAGACTCGCGACGGCGTCCTCGTATTCCTGCTCTTCCTCCACGGTCGTCAGGATGAAACGCAGATGCGGACAGCGGCGGCGGAGAGCCTCCAAATCAGCCCGCCGCGCGCCTGAGCACGCACCGAAATCTGCGATCGCCACGTCGGCGTCGCCGTCGCGCAGACTGAACAACTCGCGCAGCGAGCCCACGCGCGCTACGATGTCGGCCTCGCCTTCGATGAGCGAGGCGATCGCGTCCCGTACCTGCGGTGAGGGGTCCACGATCGCCACGCGCAACCTCTCGGACATGCCCCACCTCCTGGGTCCACCCTACCGACCGCGCACGCCCGCCGGTATCGGGCGCCGAACCGATTTGGTATCCTCGTCCTGCATGGGTCTGTCTGGATCCCCGGCCGCATCCCGTATCGCAACCCGCCTCGCCGCCATGCCCGGCATGACCGCCGCCATCCCGTTCATGGCCGCCGCCGTCCTGCTCCTGCCCCTGCTCGGCGCGGGTGTGGCGTGGATCGGCGGGCGCGTCGCCGCAGGCGACCACCGCGCCTATCCCGTCCTGGCGGTCAACCACCTGGCGACGCTGGCATGGGGAACGCTGGTCGCGATGGGTGCGCTGCACCAGATGTTCCCCGCGGTGCTCGGCGTGTCGGCCAAACCGGGACGCGGTGCCCTCGTGCAGTTCGCCATCACCACCACCGGCATCGCCGTCCTGGTCGCGGGCTTCTTGGCGCGCCGGACGCTGTGGATCGCCGTCGGCGGCACCGTGACGTGGGTGGGGATCACGGTCTTTCTGTGGCAGGTCCTGCGTCGCGTCCCCCAGCGTCGGCGCTGGCCGCTTCCGGCCACAGGCGTCGTGGTCTCACTCGTCTACCTTTGGTTGGCGGCCACGTGGGGGGCGATGATGGGTTGGAACTGGATCCGCATGTTCTGGCCGGCGTTGCTCACCCACGCCGGCATCGGCGTGCACGCGGTGCTGGGACTGGTGGGCTGGTTCTGCCAGCTGATCATCAGCGTCTCGTACTACCTGTTGCCGCGGTTCACCGGCAACCGCCAGATCGGCGATGGACGCCTCGCCGCAATCCTGTGGGCGACGAACGTCGGGATCGCCCTGCTGGTGGCAGCGGCATTCTCAGCGCTCGGATCCCTCGCGCGAGCGGGTACGCTCGCACTGTCGGTTGCGGGCGCGCTCTACGCCGCGGACCTGCGCTCCTTCGTGCGCGGGGGAACCGACCGCAGACCGGACTTGACGAACCGCCATTGGTGGGCGATCACGACGATGATGGCCCTGCAAACGGTCGTCGCTGCGGGATGGGCGGTGGGCTGGGTGCCGGTGGAGGGGCGGAGGGCGGCGGTCGCCGCCGCGGTCTGGGTGCTGTTCGGCTTCGTGACCCCGGCCATCCTCGGGCAGCTGTACAAGGTCACGCCGTTCCTCATTTGGCACTACCGGTACGCGAAGGGGATGAGCGCGGCGGAGGTGCCGAGGCTACAGGCGCCTTACCACCCGACCGAAGGCGTCCTCGCCTTCTGGCTGACGACGGCCGCGGCGGCGTTGTTTCCCATCGCCGTCCTGCTGCAGCAGCCGATTGCCGGGACCGTGGCGGGGGCGCTGCTGCTGACGGGTACGCTGGTCTTCGCTTATCTGATGGCGGCCTCGTGGATCGGCGCAGCGGTGCGCACAAACCTCGACGGCGCGGCCGGTCGGGTCTGACGAGTCGTCGTCTCAGGTTGTGACGTCTGTTCGGGCGGAAAGGCCCATGCGCACGTCCGTGCCGACGGCGACGATCGTCCACGTGAGGACCGCGAACACCGACAGCGCCGCCGCCCCGGCCAGCAGCAAGACGACGATCCGACGCAGGCCACACATGTCCGAAATCAACGGGCCCCGCCGGGGACGCACACACCCGACAGGGCCCTCGCGCGCTCAATCATGCCCCTGCGTGCCACGCTCGCCGATTCGCCGCCCCTTCGGGAGCGGGCGTGGGCATCAGTCGGTCGCCTGCGCGGCTTCGCGGAATACCCTGCCCGGCTTCCACGGCGTGCCCAGCATGGGCAGCAGCCAGCGATCCAGCCCGTAGTACCCCGCGACCTTCCACGCGAGGATCAGCAGGATCGCCAGCAAGAACAGCACCGGGTTGGTGCTGGCGGTCCCGGCCATCATGAAGTTCCAGTTCATGAACGCACCGAAGAACGCCGCGATCCCGACGAACGCACCCAGGACCAGCGCGACACCGACCAAGACCTCCCCGTACGCCACCACCTTGGCGAAGAACCCCTCGGCGCCGATGCTCAGCAGCCACGCGAGGAAGTCGCGGTACCAGTCGAACGCCACCGGCGGCCGCGCGGGCGGCGGGGGGATCTGGATGGCACGCTCCCAGAATGCCCGGACCGCAGCACCGGTCTGGACCCAGTCCGGGTTGCCGAGCTTGGGCACCCCGGAGGTGATCCACTTGTAGCCCAGCCAGATCCGGACGATCGCCCACAGCCAGGCGAACCGCGTTGTGCCAAACAGGACGCGGACGAACGCCGGGTCTTCGTAGTACTCGCGGATCTCCGTCTTGGCCATGCGTCTCACCTCCTCGCCCATTGTCACCGACCGCCTCCTGACTCGCCATCGGCCGGCCACCCGATTTGCCGTCGGGCGACCGCAGGAGATGTCAGTCGGCCCGTTCAGGGTACAGCTCCTCCGCCAGCAGCCACGATCCCCGCTCGCGGACCAACACGAACACCTCAGCTGTGTCCGTGCGCACGACGTACCGGCGCCGCCGGCGCCACCACTTCGGTGACGCCAAGACTTCGGCGATCCGGTACCGGCGTCCGCGCCATACGAACTCGACCGGTCGTCCCTCTTCCGCCCGCACCTCCACCGGTTCGTAGATCAGCCTGTGCAGATACGGATCACGCGGGCCCGCGGCATCCGGCCGGCGTGCGGCCGCGACCGATTGCGAGGGTGCAAGCGCGCTGCGCATCGCCTACGGGCGTGGCGGCGGCCAGCGGTCGCCCAGCCGGGCCGAACGGTCATCGTACCGGTAGGTGAGCCGGCTGTCGACGGCGACCACCCCGTCGAGCGCCGCCACCCAGCGCTCGGCGAGTTCCTTGTCCGAGTACCGGTCCACCTCTCCCGAAAGACGCACGACCCCCTGGTCGACCTCGACCCGGATCTTGCTCGTGTCGATCCACAGCTCCCGCAGCAGGACGTCCGCTACGGCGTCGGCGATCTCCGCGTCGGGACGCGCGAGCGCGCGCAGCACGTCGGCACGGCTGACGATCCCGACGACTCGGCCGTCGCGGACCACCGGCACCCGGTTGATCTTGTGGCGTGTCATGAGCCGGGCGATCTCCCGGACCGGGGTTTCCTCGGTCACCGTGACCACACGCGCGGTCATGACGTCGGCGACGACGAGCCCTTCGGCCTTGCGCGCTTCGCCGCTCCCCCGGACGAACGCGAGCAGACCCCCGCCCTGCGGACCGCTCTCCTTGTGCAGCAGGTCGGCTTCCGTGACGATCCCCACGAGCTGCCCGTCGGCGGTCAACACCGGCATCCCGCTGATGTGATGCGTGATCAGTCGCTCGGCCGCCTCCTTCACCGACGCCTGGGGATCGATGGTGATCACCGGTGCGCTCATCACGTCGCGCGCACTCAGCCGAGCCGGCCTTCGTTGGGTTGTCTCCTCACCGCTCATCATGCCACCTCTTCTTCAACTGTCCGCTACCTCCCCGCATCCATCCTGCCCGGTCCGGAAAGGAAGCGCCATCGGGCGGACACCCGATCCGATTCGGCCGATCCTCTCGGGCCGCCATCCAGAAGGCATTCGCGGGCCGGTCGTGGTTCAGGAGGGAACCTCGATCCCCGCGAAGAGCTGTTCGGTTTCCGCCACGGCGTCTTCGAGGCGCTCGACCCCGGCGGCGATCTCCTCGGGTGTGATGATCAGCGGGGGTGCGATACGCACGACCTGCGGATCGTTCAGCGAGAAGAAGACGATGACGCCTCGCCGCAGCGCCTCGGCCGACGCCATCAGCGCCGCGTCCGGGTGCGCGAACTCCACACCGATCAGCAGCCCCCGGCCGCGCACCTCGCGGATCAGACCGCCGTGGCGGTCGGCCATCTCGCGCAGGGACGCCAACAGGATCCGGCCCATCTCGCCCGCTCGGTCTGCCAGTCCCTCCTGCACGATCGTCCGGATCGTCGCCACGCCCGCGGCGCAGGCGACGGGGTTGCCGCCAAACGTGGAGGAGTGCAGGTACGGGTCGCGGCCGAGGGTTTCCCACAGCGCGGGGCGCGCGGTGAACGCACCGATGGGGACGACGCCACCGCCCAGCGCCTTCGCGGTCGTGAGGATGTCGGGCGTGATGCCGAAGTGTTCGCAGGCGAACATCTTGCCCGTGCGGCCCAGCCCCGTCTGGATCTCGTCGACGATCAGCAGCACGCCGGTACGGTCGCAGATCTCGCGCACCCGCGGCAGGTAGTCGTCCGGCGGGACGACGACGCCTCCCTCGCCCTGGATCGGTTCGACGATGAACGCGGCGGTCTGTTCGTCGATTGCGCGTTCCAGCGCGTCGGCGTCTCCGAACGGAATGTGGCGGAATCCCGGCACGAGCGGCTGGAACGGCTGACGGTACTTCTCACGTCCGCTCGCCGACAGCGCGCCCATCGTCTTGCCGTGGAATCCCCCTTCGGTCGCGATCACCTCCGGCCTGCCGGTGGTCAGCCTCGCGAGTTTGAGGGCGCCCTCGACGGCCTCGGCACCGCTGTTGCAGAAGAACGAGTACTGCAGGTCTCCTGGTGTGACCTCCGCGAGCAGCGCAGCGAGCTCGGCCTCGGGGCGCCGCGGCATCGCACGTACTGACATCGGCATGCGCTGGATCTGGTCGATCACCGCCTGCACGACGGCGGGGTGACGGTGGCCGAGCGCGAACACCGCCGGACCGCCGGAGAAGTCCAGGTACTCGCGGCCGTGCACGTCGCGTACGAGTGTGCCCTGGGCTTCCCATTCGATCGTCTCGATCCCCGCGAAGCGGTAGAGCTTGGCCAGTCCGGGATTGACGAACTCCGCGTACTTGTGGAGGGTATCCTGGACGATGCGATCGGGATCGGGGATCAAGGGGTCCTCCCGGATGCGGGTGTGGAGTCGCCCTGCAGTATCGCCTGGGCGCGCCTGAGGATCTCACGTGTCTCACGGTAGCGGATTCGGCGTAACGCCTCCTCGATCGGGACCCACTCCGCGGCGACGAATCCCTCTTCGCGCTGAGGGGTCGGCTCCTCGCCGCCCAGCCACTCGAGCAGATAGTAGTGCACCGTCTTGTCGTACAGCGTCGCGTGGGGGCGCCAGTAGAACTCGTAGCGCTCCTCTCCGAGATCGGCGACCGGGCGCACATTGCGGATCCCGGTCTCCTCGGTGACCTCGCGCAGCGCAACCTGCTGGTCGCTCTCGCCGGCTTCCGTCGTACCCTTTGGGAGCATCCAGTTGCCCCTCTCGTGCCGCAGGAGCAGGACTTCGATGCCCGACGGGCTCTTGCGGAACACGACCCCGCCGGCGCTGAACGCACGCTTTTTCGGTCGGCCTCCGGGTCGGGTCATGGTCGGCGGCACCGCAACCCGTCTGCCTGCCTGCGGTTCACGGCGCGGCTGCGGGCAGGTACTCCATGAGCACTGCCATTTCGAGTTCCTCGCGGTGGGCGGCCTCCTCGCGCTGCGCACGCCGGTAGGCGTCAATCGCCTCGCGCCGCCGCCTGATCTCGCGGCGCAGGATCTCTTGGATCTCCTCGTCCGAGAGGGGGCGCCGCCGCTCGATCTCGGCGTTGTGGATGGCCGCACGGGCGAGCCGGATCGTGGAGACGCGCACGTCGTCCCGGTTTCGCAGGGCGGTCTGCAGGTCCGCCAGCAAGCGTTCGGAGAGTGTCATGGCACGCGCAGACGGGCGCAGCTCGCGCTAAAGGCAACGGGCTCCGAAGTGCACTCGGAGCCCGGAAGCTTCCTGGCCTGCAGGCTGCGGCCTACCGGGATGCCTTGCGGGCCCGCTTGGCGGCCTTGCGGCGCCGCTTGTCGCTGGGCTTCTCGTAGTGCTCGTGCCGCTTGGCCTCTACGAGGATGCCCGAACGCTGGACCTGGCGCTTGAACCGGCGGAGGGCGCTGTCCAGCGACTCGTCCTTCCCCACGCGGACAGTGGCCAATCTCACACCCCCCTTCCGGCACGGCGTGCTGCGCAACGAGATCATGCTAGCACGCGGCGGCGCGCGGGGTCAAAGAGCCCCATCCTCCCATGTGCGGGCGTCGGTGAGCATCGCTGCGTCGGCGGCGATGGTGCCCGCGGGGACGAAATCGACCCTACAACGCAGCCGCGCATGCGCCCTCACGGAGCGGCGCACCGCTTCTTCCAGGGCGGGGTCGGGCGCCGCCTCCAGCCGCGCGATCAGCTCGTCCTGGCCGCCGGCCCGCACCACGACGAACTGGTAGCGGATCACCCGCGGATGCTCTTCCATGGCCGCGCGCAGCTCGGCGGGGTGTACGAACATCCCACGCACCTTGACCGCTTCCCCGACCCGACCGAGGATCCCGCGCAGCCGCGGGGCGGTGCGGCCGCACGGGCACGGCTCGGCCGTCCACTGCGCCAGGTCCCCGGTGGCCAGCCGCAACAGCGGGTACGTGGAGTCTAGCAGCGTGACCACGACCTCGCCCGGGGCATCCTCCGATACCGGGTCGCCCGAGGCGGGGTCCAGCAGCTCCACGATGCACCGGGCCGCGGTGTGCATGCCCGAACGCAGCGGGCACTCGTAGGCGATCAGGCCGACGTCCGCGGTGGCGTACGCCTGCTGCGTGCGGATGCCGGCATCCGAGAATCGGCGGCGCACCGACTCGGGCATCCTCTCCCCCGAGACGAGCGCGACCTCCAACCCCAGGTCGACGCCGGCTTCGACGGCCTTGTCCAGCAACGTCCCCAGGAAGCTCGGTGTGCCAACGTAGCCGGTCGCGCCCAGGTGCGCCGCGGCGCGCACCTGGATCTCGGTGTTCCCTACGCCGCCGGGGACGACGATCGCGCCCAGGCTCAGCAGCCCTCCTTCCATCATCGATCCCGCAGGCGTCAGGTGGTGGGCGTAGCAGTTGAGGACCACGTCGCCGGCCCGCACACCGGCCGCGTGGAGCGCGGGCGCAAACCCCCAGTAGTCCGGCCCCGGCCCCTCGGGTTCGTAGATCGGGCCGGGCGACGCGTACAGTTTGCGGACGCGGTCCCACGACGCCCAGCCAGCGAGGGGAGGCGAAGCCGCCTGCAGTTGGGGCAAGGTGTCCTTGCGCAGTACCGGCAGGCGGCGCAGCGCCTCGAGTCCCGCCGGCCCCCATAGCAGCCCCGCCGCCTGGGCCGCGCTGCGGGCGGAGGGCGCCGACGCCGTGCGCAGGACATCGCCCAGGCGGTCCAGCTGCCAACGCACCCGCTGTTCTTGCCGGAACCCCTCGACCTCGTCGAACAGGCGATCCGAACGATCCGGCGGAGTACCCCGCATCCTCCCGCCTCCCGCACCCGCGTGCGTTCCGTTCCGCCCGGCGCTTCCGAAGGCGGCGCGCGAAAAGGCCGCAGCACAACGTTCTGTCGGTGACGGCACCGATCCTGCGGCCAGATGAGACTGGCCGGAGACCTCCGGGGGAACAAATTTCGTTGCGTCGGGCCGAAGTTCTGGAAGGATAGGTTCGGGGGGGAGCCGTGAGGTCGGCCACGAACCCGCCGGGGAACGAGCGGGGCGGTGAGGGAGGACCAGACCCGGTGGGCGCCGGGGCGGGGCACACGGTTGCGTACCGTCTGTACGCCGCCGTGTGGTTCGGTGTGGGTTGCGCAATCGCCGTCGCGGCCGTCCCCCGGGTCGTCCGGCTCGAGCCCTCCTACCTGTTCTTCCTGGCCCTGTCGGCCGTCGGGAACCTCATCGTCGTCCGCCTGGCCGGCGGGGTGCTGTACACCATGCAGGGCGCCGTCGCCCTGGCGGCCGCCTGGCTTTACGGGTGGCCGGTGCTCGTCCCCATCAACCTGCTGTCCACGGTCATCCTCCTGGCGACGCAGCGGGCGAGCCTGTGGCGCGGGATGCTGTACTTCGGCAACGCGACGGTGACGATGTCGGCCGCGGCGGGGGTGTTCAAACGCCTGGTCACCGGACCGCTGGAGATCACGACATCGTGGGGCGATGCCGCGGCGCTGCTGCTGTGCGGAGGTCTGTTCGCGGCGTCCAGCGCCCTGGTGGCCGGGGTCGGCCGCTACCTCGACACCGGAGATCGCGCCCACGTGACCCCAAGCCGGTGGGCCTACCTGACGGTGTTCGCGCTCGTGTTCTACGTGCCGTCGTCGTACCTGATGGTCGCCGCGTTCCTCGCGGGTCGTGGGGGCAGCGCGCTCACCGTCGCGGTGTGGCTGCTGGCCAGCCTGGCGATCAAGGGGTTCGTCGAGATGCGCGAGGCGAACACGCGACTGGAGGAGGCGATGCAGGCGCTGCACGAAGCGTCGATCACCGACGCCCTCACGGGCCTGTTCAACCGGCGCCACTTCAACGAGCGTCTCGAGGACGAGTTCCAGCGCGCCGCGCGCTACGGTCAGCCCCTGTCCGTGCTGATCGCCGATCTGCGCGGGCTCAAGCGGGTGAACGACACGATGGGGCACGCCGCCGGCGACGAAGTCCTCCGCCAGGTGGCCTCTGCCCTCCGCCAGGCCATCCGGACGACGGACCTTGCGTTCCGCATCGGCGGCGACGAGTTCGCCTTCGTCGTCCCCAGCACCGATGCCCATGGCGCGGCCGCCCTGGCCGACGCGCTGGCCGCGGAAATCCGGCAGACGCCCATCCACGTGGGCGATGCGGTCATACGCGTCGCCATGACGGTCGGCAGTGCCACCTATCCACAGGACGGGGCGACACCCGGTCAGCTCGTCCTTGCCGCAGACACCGCCATGTACCGCGCCCGGGAGTGGGCTGCCCGACCGCCAGTCCAGACCGACCTGGCTGCGCCAGGTCCAACCCCGGCGGCCGATCCGCCCCTCCACCCATGGGGCCAGGAGCCCGCACCCTGACGGGCTGCGCGCACGCTTACCTGGGCATCCGCCGAACGGCCACCGACCGGACGACCAGGTCCTCCCTGCGGTTTCCCGCCCCGTTGATCGCGAAGTCCCAACCCCATGTGTTGGCGAAGTTCGCGTCCGCCAGCCGGAAGGTATAGGTGATCCAACCCTGGCGCGCCTCCACGACGCGCCACGGCGTGAACCGGTAGCCGGTGTCGCTGTCGTAGAAGATGTTGAAGCCCAGCTGGTCGGGCGCAGACGCGCCGCGGACCTCGACCGCGATCTCCACTTCGTAGCGTCGGTTGTTGAAGAACAAGAAGCTGTCGTCCACGTCGAAGTACACGTACACGACATCGCGCGCGGCGGCCAGCTGCACCGCCTCCTCGTCGCCCACGCGGATGGCCCGCACCGCGCCGTTGCGCCGGCTGCGGTAGGGCATGTTGTACAGCCCGCGCTCCTCGTTGTGCTCACCGAGTCGCGCGGACACACTTTCCGCCTGGCCGAAGTCCTGCTCCGGCGCCAGCACCGGCCGCAACGCCCCCGCGGCCTGCAGGGTCCGACGCGCCTCGTCGACGACCGCGGCGCTGAGCCCGTGGAGCACGACGGTGCGGCCGCCCGACAACGACAGCGGGCCCGGTGGCACGCTCTGTCCGCCGGCGTCGACGCCGTGGGAAAACTCCAGGCGCAGGTCCCCGCCGCCCCACGCCACCGCAGTCCCCTCCTCGTAGACGAGGACCGTGGTCTGCGGGCTGCGTTCCAAAAATCCCGCCAACGTCCTGGGCAGCACCTGTGGGCCCAGCACCCGCAGGATGGCCAGGCCCTCGGGTCGCACGTCGCCCACGAACACCCCCTGCGCTCCGGCGGCGACGGCAAGCGCGCCTGCCTGCAGCAGCAGAGCGGCTTCCGTGTCCTCCGATCGCCGGACGGCCTGTGGCGTCCACTCCATCCACCAGACGAGGCGGGAGGGCCGGGGGCCGAACAAATCGCTCCACAGCCTGCCCAGTCCCCGGATCATCTGCTCGGGCCGCAACGGCAGCGGTGCGATGTTGACGCCGTCGAGGTGGTTGCCATGATCTGCGAGCAACCGGCGCACGAAGGCCAGATCCAGCCCGACCGGCGCGCTAGCGATCACCCGCGCGTTGGGATCCGCCCTGCGGATCTGCGGGTGTGCTGCGGCCAGCAGCTCGGAGTAATCCCGGGCCGTCCCCCTGAAGGATGCCAGCGCCAGCGGTGTCCAAACCTGCCAGGCGGCGATCCTCCCACGGTAGCGCGCGGCCGCGCGGCCGGCGAACGTCGCCCAATCGGATGCCCGCCGCGGGGGCATACGGCTCCAGACGTTCCTGTCCTGACGATCGGTGCCAGTGGCGATCGACGCCCACAGCGGCGTATGGGCCAGCACGCCCACCACCCTCATGCCCGCCGAGGTCGCGGCGGTCACGAGCGCATCCACCTGGGACCAGTCGACCCGCCCCTGCTGCGGCTCCACGTGGCTCCAGTCCACGAGCACCTTCACGGCGTTCTGGCCGGAGGACCGCGCGGCGGCGACCTGCTGCGGGGACGTGACCTCGGAACCCAGCAGGCGCACCGGCGTGGGTGAAGGCCCGGTTGCCCAAGCCGCCGCGAGGCTCGGGCCGAAGGCAACCGCCAGCATCAGCAGCACGGGAACGGACGGCCGCAACTTCCTCCCTCCCAACGGATACTCGGTTCTCCTCTTACCGGCGTCACACCCTCTTCCCCTACGGACCGTCACGGGCGCCGGTTCGGCCTTGCGCAGGGTGCGCATCCCACTTAGGATGGCGGACAGTGGACCGATCTCCGACAGATGACGGCTCACACGTTGATGGGAGGCCATCGCGCATGTGGGAAACTCCGAAGGCCATAACGATCGCCGCCGGCGCCGCCGAGGGCGCGACCGAGATCAACGCGTTCGACCACGCTCTGATGGACGCGGGCATCGCGAACCTGAACCTCCTGCGGGTCACGAGCATCCTTCCCGCGGGCGTCCGGGTCGTTCCGATGCGCGGGATCACGGAGGGGATGCTGATGCCGGCGGTGTATGCGCGCATCGCCAGCCACGTTCCGGGAGAGCGCATCGCCGCCGCGGTCGGCGTCGGGCTGAGCGAGGACGCCTACGGGGTCATCATGGAGTACTCACACAAGGGCACCGCGGAGAACGCCGAGCAGATCGTTCGTCGCATGGTCGACGAGGCCTTCGCCATCCGCGAGCTGCGGCTGCGCGAGGTGCTCGTCGGTGCGAAGGAACACGTCGTCGACCGGATCGGCTGCGTCGTCGCCGCGGTTCTATTCTGGCCGGACTGACGTACGGGTGAACCGGAGGGGGCCATGACCGAGTGGTTCCACGACACCGGGGGCGAGGGGTTCGCGCACGCCTACCGCATCGACGAGGTGTTGTTCGACGCCCGGTCGCCCTACCAGCACGTGAGAGTCGTCCGCACGCCGACGTTCGGCCGCATGCTCGTTCTCGACGATGCCGTGCAGACGACCGAGACTGACGAGTTCATCTACCACGAAATGCTGGCGCACCTGCCCCTTGTAACCCATCCGAACCCGAAGTCGCTGCTGATCATCGGCGGCGGGGACGGCGGGTTGCTGGAGGAGGGGCTGAAGCACCCGCTCGAACGCGCAGTGATGGTCGAGATCGACAGGATGGTGGTGGACGCCACCGTGCGCTTCATCCCTGAGATTCCGGCCGGCGCGTTCGACGACCCCCGCGCGGAGCTGCGGATCCAAGACGGCTTCGCATACGTGCGCGAGACCCCGCTGCGCTTCGACGTGGCCCTCGTCGACTCCACGGACCCCCAGGGGCCGTCGGTGCCGCTGTTCGGCGCGGAGTTCTACGGCGACCTGCACCGGATTCTCGCCGACGACGGCGTCCTCGCCGTCCAGAGCGGATCCCCTTTCTACCAGCGTGACCTGATCGGGCAGGTCAGGCGCAACATGGGGCAGCACTTCCCGATCGTGCGAACCTACGTCGCCACCGTACCGACCTATCCCGGGGTCCTCTGGTCGTTCACGCTCGGTTCCAAGAGGTACGATCCCCTGCAGACCGATCCAGAACGCATCGCATCGCGGATCGATCACCTCGGTCTGCGCTACTACACCGCCGACCGACATCACTGCGCCTTGCGTCCCCCGCCGTTCCTCCGCCAGATCGCGGACGGCGCGTAGCGGGGAGCGCGGTCGTGGCGGGTCTCTCCGTGCGGTCGTGGACGGATAGGCAGTGGCATGGGCCGCACGGCTGGCGATCCGGAGACCGCTGACTTCGGTGCGCTATTTGGCATCTGCCGATCACCCCGCGCCCGACGCCGCGATCGTTGGGATCCCCTACGACCGTACTCAGTCCCACCGCCGCGGCGCCGCTGTCGGACCCCAGGCGATCCGCGAGGCTTCCCACAGCATCGAAACCTACAGCCCTGAGCTGGACCGCGACCTGCAGGAAGTACGCCTCGCGGACCTGGGAGACCTGCCGGTTAGCGATCTACAGCCGCCGGCGATGCTGGACGCGGTACAGCGGGCGGTGGCGTCCTTGGACCCGGCGGTGCTGACCGTCTTGCTCGGCGGCGACCACACCGTCACGGTCGGTGCGGTCCGGGCCCTCGCCGCGCGCCATCCCGACCTGGTCGTGGTGCAGTTCGACGCCCACGCCGACTTTCGGGACGAGTATGAGGGGTCCAGATGGTCGCACGCCTGCACGATGCGCCGCATCTGGGAGGTTGTGGGCGACGGCCGGATCGTACAGCTCGGCGTTCGGTCGGGAACCCGCGACGAACTCGCGTTCGCCCAAACGCACTGCCGCTGGAGCCTGAGCCCGCTGGCTGCGCCGGAGACCGTGCTGCGCGAGCTGCACGACCGTCCCGTGTACCTGTCGACGGACATAGACGTCCTCGATCCCGCCTACGCACCGGGCGTCGGCAACCCGGAACCCGGGGGTCCTTCGTCCGCCGAGCTGATGGAGGCGCTCCGGCTGCTGGGGGAGGTCCGCGTGGTTGCGGCCGACGTCGTCGAGACATCGCCCCCCCACGATCCGTCCAGCACGACGGCCGTGGCCGCCGCCAAAATCGTCCGGGAACTCGTCCTCGCGTTCGCGGGACGCAGGCGGTAGCGGCAGGAGCCCGGGCACGCAGGTCGTATGATTCCGGCAGTGGGACCCAACCTCCCGCTGGTCGACACCATCCTCGGCGTCAGCGACCTGACGCTCAGATTCGCCGGCGTGGCCGCCGTCGACGGCCTATCGTTCCGCCTCCGGGCGGGCGAACTGCTGGGGATCATCGGTCCCAACGGCGCCGGCAAGACCAGCGTCCTCAACTGCGTCAACGGCTTCTACCGTCCGCAGGCGGGTCGCATCACCTTCCTCGAGCGGGACGTGACCCACGCCGCTCCCCATGCGCGGGCGGCGCTCGGAATCTCGCGGACCTTCCAGAACATCGCACTGTATCCACACATGACCGTCCTCGCGAACATCCTGTCCGGCCGGCTCATCCACATGCACACCAACCTCCTCGCCTGCGGCGTGTACTGGGGGCCGGGTCAGCGGGAGGTTCTCACCCACCGGGAGCGCGTCGAGCAGATCATCGACTTCCTGGAAATCGAGCCCTATCGGGACCACCTCGTCTCCGAGCTGCCGTACGGCATCCAGAAGAAGGTCGAACTCGGGCGCGCGCTGGCCATGGAGCCCCGACTGCTGCTGCTGGACGAGCCGATGGCCGGGATGAGCGTCGAGGAGAAGGCTGATATGGCCCGTTACATCCTCGAGCTCCGCGAGGTCCACGGCATCCCGATGATCCTGATCGAGCATGACATGGGCGTCGTGATGGACCTGTGCGACCGGCTGATCGCCATGGACTACGGGCGGAAGATCGCCGAAGGACCGCCCGGCGAGATCCAGCAGCATCCCGACGTCATCCGTGCCTATCTCGGCGAGGAACACGGAGTCGCCGAAGCGGCGGGTGGGCGGTGAGCGCGCAGGCCGTCCTTGAGCGTCCGCCGGCGGTGGGCCCGCAGGTCGAAGCCGCACTCGACACGTTCCCCAAACGGCTGGTGCACAACGCAGAGCGCTTCGGCGACCGCGTCGCCTTCCGGGAGAAGGAGTTCGGCATCTGGCAGGAGATCACGTGGCGCCAGTACCTAGAACACGCGCGCGCCTGCGCCGGCGGATTGCTGTCTTTGGGGATGCGCCGGGGTGACGTCATCGCCCTCATCGGTGACAACCGGCCGGAACTCTACTACGTCGCGATGGGCGCCCAGTCAATCGGGGGTGTCTCCTGCGGAATGTACCAAGACACCCTGGCCGAGCAGCTGGCCGAGCTGATCGACTTCGCCGACGCGCGCTTCGTCTTCTGCGAGGACCAGGAGCAGACCGACAAGATCCTGGCGATGGAGTCGAGGCTGCCGAAGGTCGAACGCATCATCGTCGAGGACTGGCGCGGCATGTGGCGGTACCGCCACCCGAAGCTCGTGAGCTTCCGCGACCTCGAAGCGCGCGGTGCGGAGATCAACGCACACACCCCGGACCGGTTCTCCCATGAGATCGCGCAGGGCCGGAGCTCGGACGTCGCCATCTTCTGCCTGACTTCGGGCACGACCGCCGTGCCGAAGCTGGCGATGCTCAGCCATGGGAACCTCCTCAGCCAGGGGCGCGACTTCCTCGCGGTGGAGCGGCACGTCTCGCCGAGCGACGAGTTTCTGAGTTTTTTGCCCTTCGCGTGGATCGGCGAGCAGATGATCTCCTACACGCTGCACCAGCTGGTCGGCTTCACCGTGAACTTCCCGGAGGAACCCGAAACGGTGCAGCGGGACTTCCGGGAGATCGGGCCGCACTTCATCTTCGCTCCGGCCCGGATCTACGAGGGCATCCACTCCTCGATCTCGGTGCGCATGCTGGACGCCGGACGGATGCGCCGCGCGATCTACGATCGGGCCATCGCGCTGGCCGCCCGGATCGCCGATCTCGAAGCCGAGGGGCGCCACGTCGCGCCCTGGCTAAAGCTGGCCTGGCACGCAGCGTACTGGACCGTCTATCGCCCCCTGCTGGACAAGGTCGGGTTGGTCCGCATGCGCGTCGCCTGGAACGGCGGCGCGTCGCTGGGGCCGGACTACTTCCGTTTCTTCCGCGGCCTGGGCCTCAACCTCAAGCAGATCTACGGACAGACCGAGATCGCCGGCATCTCGTGCGTGCACCGCGACGGCCAGGTGCGGTTCTGGACGATGGGGACACCGATCGCCAACACCGAGCTTCGCGTCACCGAAGACGGCGAGATCGTCAGCCGCAGTCCGTCGGTGTTCCAGGGCTACTACCGGAACCCCGAGGCCACCGCGCGGGCCCTGCGGGACGGGTGGCTGCACTCCGGGGACACCGGCGCGCTGGATCCGAGTGGAGACGTCATCCTCTTCGACCGCGCCGACGACATCATCACGCTGGCCGACGGTACGCGCATCCCTCCGCGCGTCGTCGAGGACATGCTGAAGTTCACCCCATACGTCGAGCAGGCGATGGTCCTCGCCCCGCAGCGCCCGTACCTCGCGGCGATTCTCAACATCGATTTCCGCAACGTCGGGAAGTGGGCCGAAGACCGCGGACTGGCCTACACGTCGTACATGGACTTGTCCCAGAAGCCGGAGGTGCTGGACCTCCTCGAGCGGATTGTCCGGGAGACCAACGACCGTCTGCAACCGGCGTGGCGCATCCGGGCCTTCGTGTCGCTGTACAAGGAGTTCGATCCCGACGACGATGAGCTAACCCGCACCCGTAAGCTGCGGCGCCGGCACATCGCCGACCGGTACCGGGAGCTGATCGACGCGATCTACGCGGGCGCACCACGCTTCGAGACCACGGTCACGATCCGCTACGAGGATGGCAGGATTGCCACGCTGCAGCCGGTGATGGAGATCCGCCGCGTCGACGGGACGTCGTGATGACACCCCAGTTCGTCCTCGAGGGCACGGTCATCGGGCTGGCCGTCGGCTCGATCTACGCGCTGATCGCTCTCGGCTTCGTCGTCCTGTATAAGTCCACGAAGATCCTCAACCTTGCGCACGGCGAACTCGTCCTGTTCGGCGGATATCTCGCCATCGCGGCCACCTACGGCCTTGCGGGTTGGCTCCCGGCGGGTGCCGCATTCGCCTTCGGGATCGCCGTCACCCTACTGGTCGCCGCCGCGCTGGGATTTGCGGTGGAGCGGGCGGTGATGCGCCCCCTGTTCGGCCAGCCGCTGTTGTCGGTGATCATCGTCACGCTGGCGCTGGGTTACGTCATCCGAGGCCTGATGGTGGGCCTGTGGGGCGCGGAGACGCGCACCTTCCCACCCATCGTCCCGCCCACCGTGGTGGAAGTGCTCTCCGTGCCGGTCTCGCTCGTCGGCGTCTGGAGCGCGGTATCGGCTCTGGTGCTGCTCGTGCTGTTCTCACTGTTCTTCCGGTACACGCTGTGGGGGATCGCAATGCGGGCGGCCGCCAACGAGCAGCTGACCGCCTCGACCCTCGGCGTCAGCCTCAAGCGCGCCTTCGCCTACGCGTGGGCGTTCGCCGCGGTCGCTGGGGCGGTCGGCGGAATCCTCCTGGGCCTGTGGCTGGGCGTCAACTTCGCCCTGAGCACCGTGGGTCTGAAGGCGCTCGCCGCGGTGATCCTGGGGGGGCTGGACAGCATCCCGGGTGCGATCGCCGGCGGACTCGCGGTAGGCGTGGTGGAGACGGTGGTCGGCGGTTACATCGATGCCTTCGTGAGGCTGTTCGGCCAGCCCCTGCACGGATTCAAGGAGGTGACCGCGTACTTGGTGATCCTGCTCGTGCTGATCCTCCGCCCCCACGGCTTGTTCGGGACCGAGCACATCGAACGCCTATAGTCGGGGAGCCCGCCGGTGGCCTACGCACGACCCTGCGGCGACTTCAAGACGTCCTACGCGCAGGACATGGCGCTGCTGGACATCCGACTGTACCGGGTGGGATTCGTCCTGCTGGCGGCCGGGCTGGTCGCCGCGCCCTGGTTGCTGGGACGCTGGATCTTCTTGCTCAACGACATCGCGATCTTCGCGATCGCCGCCACGGGGCTGTCGGTGCTGATGGGCTTTGCGGGACAGATCTCCCTCGGCCATGCCGCCTTCATGGCGGTGGGGGCGTACAGCTCGTGGTTCGTGACTGCCCAGCTGGGGTGGCCGTTCGTCGCCGCGCTGCCGCTGGCCGGCCTGAGCGCGTTCGCCGTCGGTGCGGTCGTCGGACTGCCGTCACTGCGCATCAAGGGCCTCTATCTGGCGATCGCGACCTTGGCGTTCCAGTTCCTCGTCGAGTACGTGATCGTGCAGACCGTCAGCGGCATGGGGGGGACGCCCGTCCCGCCGCTGGAGATCTTCGGCCGGACGCTGGCGACGGAGACGCAGTTTTACTACCTCGTGCTGCCGATCTGGGTCGGCGGCGCGGTCTTCGCAACCAACCTTGTGCGCACCCGCGTGGGGCTAGCCCTGATGGCCGTCCGGGACCGGGACTACGCGGCCCAGGTCCTCGGCGTCAACCTTCTGTACTACAAGACTCTCGCGTTTGCGATCTCGGCCTTCTACGCGGGTGTAGCCGGAAGCCTGTTTGCGCACTACAACCGCGTGATCGGCGCCGAGCACTTCAGCCTGGCGCAGTCGATCGACTTCGTGGCGATGCTGGTCATCGGGGGGTTGGGCAGCGTCTGGGGGCCGCATCTGGGTGCGGCGTTCGTGCGGACGCTCACGCAGATCCTAAAGATCGCTGCTCCGCTGATTGCGCTGTACGTCCCCCTCCTGGGACGGGCGGCTCCCTCGCTGCGGGAGATCCTGTTCGGAGCGCTCTTGATAGGTCTGCTGATCTGGGAGCCGGGCGGACTGGCCCGGCTGGCCCGCAAGCTGAAGCGCTACGTCGACCTGTGGCCGTTTCCCCACTAGCCTCCGCCGGCACGTCTCGCTTCGGCCGTCAGGCCAGCCAGCGTTTGCGGCGCGTGTAGGACCTGATCTCGGTGAACCGGCGGCGTCCCGTGCGGGTCATCCCCAGGTAAAACTCCTTGACGTCGGCGTCCTCCCGCAGACGCTCGGCCGGGCCGTCGAGCACGATCTTGCCGTTCTCCATCACGTATCCGTACGAAGCGAGCTGCAGCGCCATCCTCGCGTTCTGCTCGACCAGCAGGATCGTGATCCCCTGTTCGGCGTTGAGCCTGCGGACGAGGTGGAAGATCTCGCCGGCGACGATCGGCGCCAGCCCCAGGCTCGGCTCGTCCAGCAGCAACAGGCGCGGGCGAGCCATCATGGCGCATCCGATGGCCAACATCTGCTGTTCGCCGCCCGATAGGTAGCCTGCGCGCACGCGGCGACGTGCGCGCAGGCGCGGGAAGTACGCGTATACCCTCTCGAGCGATTCGCGGACCCCAAAGCGGCGGAGGACGGCCCCCGCCAGCAGGTTCTCCTCGGTGGTGAGTTCCTCGAACAGCCGCCGCCCCTCCCGTACCATCACGATTCCCGCTCTGGCCGTCTCCTCGGGCAGCCAGTTCTCGATGCGGCGGCCCTCGAACTCCACGGATCCGCGGGTCACCTCCCCGCGCTCCAGGCGGACAAGTCCCGAGATGGCCTTCAGCGTCGTGGTCTTGCCCGCTCCGTTCGCCCCGATCAGCGCGGTGATGCTCCCGGGCGCCACGGACAGCGACACCCCCTTGAGCACGAGGATCGTGCCCCAGTAGACCACCTCGATGTTGTTGACGGTTAGAATCCCAGCCAGTCCCTTCGCCGCTCCACCGTGACCTGTTCGACTAACCGGATGCGGTCACCGCGGATCTGCATGATGCGGGTCGTCGTCGACGGGCGGTGGTCGGTGCGCGTCAGCGTGATCGGGGGCGCGAGACCTTCCGGATCCCAGTCGCGCAGCGTCTCCAGCGTCGCGCGGATCGACGGTCCGCTGACCCCGCCCAGCCGGGCGTACGTGGCCCAGTTGTCGACGATGATCTCCAGACCCCGCCGCAACAGGAAGACGTTGAGCCAACCGCGGATGTACGACGCGATGTACGGCGAGCCCACGGTCCCCCACTCGAACCGGGGCACCTCACGGCCCTGGAACCGCCGGTACGCGTCGAAGACGACCCGCATGCCCGGGGCCGGCTCGCCGAAGTACACGTGCGGCGTGGTCCCGTAGACCCCATCGGCCGCGGCACCGATTCGCTTGATCATGCTCTCGTCGAAGCCCCACACGTTCACGAACCAGCGCGTCCTCGCCCCCACCTGCTTGGCGTCCCGGACCGTCACCGACGCGGAACTCGTCGTCCCCCCAAACCAGGCGAAGTCCGCTCCCGCGGTGCGGATGGCGGTCACCTGCGCGCGGGCCTCGAGTGCGCCCAGGTCGACGATCTGGTCCGGCAGCACCTCGAAACCGAGTTCGCGGGCGTAGGCCTTGCCGGCGGGGATCGGCGCCAGGCCGTAGGGGTGGTTGGGGTAGACGAAGACGAACTTGGGCCGCTGGATGCGTTCCTGCTCGGCGAGCTGGCGCGCGAACTTCAGCACCGCCCGGAGCTGATCCGAATACGACGAGACCGGGTAGAAGTTGTACGGCGTCTTCGAGGGGTCGTTCAGGTGCGACGAATAGGAGGCGGAAATGAACGGGATCTGATCCGCGGCGACCTGCTCTTTCAGGGCCTCCGTGTCGTTCGTGCCCCAACCGACGATCGCCAGCACCCTGTCGACGTCGCGGTACTTGCGGTACAGCGCCAGGCTCTCCGGGATCCGGTAGGCGTAGTCCGCCCACACCAGGTCGATCTTCATCCGCCCGCGGATCCCGCCCATGACGTCGTTGATGTAGCGGACGTGATCCTGCACCCCCCGGGCGTAGTCGACGCCGACGTCTGACGTCGGGCCCGTGAGGTCGAACAGCGCTCCGACCTTGATGGTCGACGGGATCGCAGGGGCTTGCGCCGTCAACGGCGCCGCAGCCGCCCAGACCAACACCAAGACCAAGACCATGACCGTCCAGGACCGTCGCATCCCATCCCCCCTCGCCGCCCGGCCCAACCGGGCAACTAGTTACCGGTTGTGGGCCGTTTCGGTCTGGGTTTCGACGCCCTGGCTGGCTCCCCTGCTGTCGTGCGGTGGGATCTAGCGGCCCCAGACCTGGCGAAAGACGCGCAGGGCGTTCTCTCCGAGGATCTTGCGGACGACCTCGGGCGCGTAACCCCGGCGGATCATCGCCTCGGTCAGGTGCGGCATCCTGGAGACGTCCTCCAGGCCTCGCGGTGTGCGTCCGATCCCGTCGTAGTCGGTGCCCAGGGCCACGTGGTCGGGCCCCATCACCCGCAGCATATGGTCGACGTGGTGGAGCACGTGCTCGACGGTGTCGCCCCCCAGGAACTCCGGATAGAAGTTCACCCCCACGACGCCGCCCCGGCGCCCGATGGCACGCAGCTGGTCGTTGGTGAGGTTGCGGCGGTGGGGGTGAACGGCGGCCGCGTTGGAGTGGGTCGCGACGATCGGGCCGCGCGTCGCTTCGAGGACCTGCCAGAACGCCGCCTCAGACAGGTGGGAGACGTCCACGACCATACCCAGGCGTTGCATCCGCTGAAGGACTCGTCGCCCGAGGGCGCTGAGGCCGCCGTGCTCGGTGCCGCCGACGCCGTCTGCCAGCCGGTTGGACCCGTTCCACGTCAGCGACATGATCCGGACCCCGCGCCGCCAGAACCCGTCCAGTCTTTCCGGCCGGTCTCCGATGGCCTCGCCATTCTCGATCGAGAGCACCGCGGCCAGCTTGCCGGTGGCTGCGGCGGTACGAATCTGCTCCACCGTCGTGCACAGCACCACCCGACCGGACACCCCCGCCTCGCGGTCGAACGCGTCCAGAAGCTGGATGGCACGCCGGTGACCCCCGGTCGGCGCGTAGCGCGGGGCCACGTATACGGCGAACACCTGGACATCCACCCCACCCTCGCGCAGACGCGGGAGGTCAACGTGCCCGGTGCGGGAGCGCACCCCGAACCGGCGCCCGGCGTCGGCGACGTGTAGCAGCGTGTCAGCGTGCAGGTCGACGACCAGCGCATCGCGGTGGAGCCGCCCGGCGCCGGACATACCGAGGGCGGCGAGGACTGATGCCATCACGAAAAGACGGAGCAACCGACTCGGTCAGCGATCACGTCTTTTGTCCACTGCCGCCATCCTACTCGACCACAATCGCCCGCGCATCGACCGCCACAACCCGAGGTCCGATGCGCACCTCCGGCCCCCACACGCCGACGGTCAGCCCGGGGCGGAGGTCCGCAGGTGCCAGCCTGCGACCGTCCCTGACCACGAACGTCTGCGGGCCGACGCTGACGACGATCGGGCCCATGAGCACCACGCCGCGGCCCACTGCCGTGATCGCACCCCGGGCCGCGGGGCGTTCGGGTGCGGCGTACTCCACCGCGACCGATGTCGCGATCAGGCTGCCGTCGGCGCCCATGGGTCCTGCGAGGCGCACGACGTCGTAGGGGCGGATGTCGTCCGCACGGGTGCGCGCGCCAGCCACCCGCGCTTCGGGGGACAGGAAGGCCAGGCGCACCTGGCCGGACAGGTGAAGGAGGACGAGTACGGGCCCGCGCCGCTCCACGACGAGGGCCAAGTCGGGCACCCCCGCGGCCCTCACCGCCTCTCGCCCGAGCACCTCGATGCGGAGTGCCACCCACGCGCCGCCCGCCGGCAAGGCCCAGATGTGGACGCGGTCGCCGGCCCGGACGTCGCTCAGTGCAAGCGTCCCACCGCCCCACGCGATGACGACACCGGGCGGCACGCGGACCACCACCGGTCTGGAGCCGCCTTCGGGTCGCACCGACAGGACACCTGCCGCCGGCTGGATCGAGACGACGATCCCGTGGATCTGAGCGGGTGCCGGCCCGCGGGGCGGCGGCCCGGCGCGGACGACCGACGACAGAGCGACGACGGCAGCCGCGACCAGGCCCCACGCGACAGCTGTGCGGAACCCACCGGCAAAAAGGCGCGGTCTCATCAGGGGCGCAGGAAGGGATCCCGCCGGATCTCGTCCTGGAACTTCTCGATCACGTCGATCAGCGGCCTGTGCTCAGCCGGTGCCTGCGGCGGCCTGGGGCCGGGCTGCGGGGCCCGTTCGTCGCGCGGGACCGGACCCTCCATCTGCGGCCGTACCGACGGGACGGCCGCCCGCAATGTAGTCAGGATCTGCTCGAACGTGAGGCCGCGGTCGCGGAGCGCCGCCACACGCTCCACCGGGACACCCGCCTGCCGCGCGACCTCCGTCAGCCGGGCGCTCTCGCGGTTGGGGTCCGTCCCTTCGGCGAACGCAGCCAACATTTCCAGGGGGACGCTGCCCACGGCCGCGAAGTGCAGACCTCCGCGTTCCCACATCAACACGCGGAAGTAGCCGACCTGGTAGAACCGACCGGCCAGACCCCCGATCCGGACCGGTTCGCCGCCCGGCGGCATCCCCATCCGGTTGGCCGGCATCTCGAACAACGAGACGCTGCTGGCACCGTCCGTGTAGCGCAGCACCACCGCGCCGAGGTTCTCGAACCGCGAGACGCCGCCCCGGTCGTACCGGTACCCGTGGGGCAGCGTCGCCGGGGCGACCGGACGGAAGCCGGCGCGCTGTTCGAGGATCGACAGCCGCTGCGGTGCCGGCGCGCCCGACTCGAGTTGCAACACGCGCGCACCTGCCGGCAGCCGGAACCGAAACATCGCGTCCGGTAGGTTCAAACTGAAGCTGATGCGCACGAAGGTGCTCGTGAAGAAGACGCCACGCTCGCGGTCGGACTCCTCCGACTTGACGATCAGGCCGGTGAGCCGATCGACCCAGAACCGGCGCTCGACACCGGACCGCTTGGGTTGGAGGGCGATCAGGTAGGCTTCCCGCCCCAGCACACTGTCGGTCCCCAGAAGGCGCACGTTGTAGTTCTCCGGCAGCCGGTCCAGTTCTGCGGCCTCAGGGCGCCCCAGCGACGGCCCACGGATCGCGAGGTGCACCGACGGCTCGTAGTGCCACGACACCTCGCCGTCGTCGATCAGGACCCGCCCGGCGATGCCCTTGGGTGCCAGGTACTCGAAGCGATAGGCGTGCGGGTGGCGGTGCCACTCCGAGACCGTGATCGACTCCACGGCGTCGCCCCGCTGCGTGGTGATGACCTTCGTGCCCTCATAGTCGAGGAACTCCGGCGCCCGCACCGCGTTCTTGAGGATCTCCAGCGGCGATGGCGCAGGTACCGCGGCTGCACCCACCGAGGCCGAACCCCCTGCGGCCCAGGCCACCAGGAGCGCAAGGCTTGCCAGCAGGACGCCCACCCGGCTCATCGCTTCCCGCCTTCCTCGTCGTCCGGCCTCGACCACTCCCCCGCCAGCGCCAGGTTCGTGTCCGTGAGCACCACGCCCAGATAGGCTCTGTCGCTGAGCGGGTCGGTCGAGGTATGTACAGCGTGCTCGCGGACGAAGAAGTGGATGCCCACCTCCGACGCGCGGAGCCTGCCCAGTTCGCCGCGCACGACCGGCAGCAACAGCACCACTGCCATCACGGCGACCGCCACCAGGGCCAGCGCCGGGCGCCGCGCCCACGCGCTCAGCCATCCGCGCAGCCGGCTGCCGAGCGCCGATGGTTGCGGCAGGACCAGCGGCCGAACCTGCTTCAAAATCTCTTCCTCGAGACCTTCGGGGACCGGCCGGTCGGGCAGCGAGCGGAGCAGCGTCCTCACACGCAGCAACTCGTCGTGCAGCTGTCGCACGTCCTCGCGCGTGCGCAGCAGCGCCTCGACCTCGCGGCGCTCGGCCGCCGAGACCTCGTCGTCGAGGTACGCACTGATCAGTCGTTCCAGCCGCCGGTTCATGTCTGCTCCGCCCTTGTCCCGCCCTCGTGGTCGCCGCGCAATCCCATCAGCGGGGTGCGTCCGAGCGGGCTGCCGACCTCCGGTAGACCGGTGCCAGCCTATCCCGCAGGGCCTTGCGGGCCCGGTGCAGCCGGGACTTGACGGTCCCCACCGGCACCCGCATCGCCTGCGCGATTTCCTCGTACGCGAGTCCCTCAATGTCGCTCAGGATCACAACCATCCTCAGGTCTTCCGTCAGGCTCTCCAGGGCGCGCTGGATCTCACCGTCGAGCATCGGGGTGACGACGAGTTCTTCTGGATTTCCAGACGGATCGGGAACCGTCCGCTCGACTTCGCCGCCCCGGGGCGTCGTGACCGGCATGTCCAGCGACTCCACACGCGCCCGCGGACGCTTGCGCAGCATGTCGATGAAGAGGTTCGTCACGATCCGGTACAGCCACGACTCCAGCGGCGTCCCCGGTTCGATCTTACGCAGGGCGCGGTAGACGCGCACGAACGCTTCTTGGGTCAGATCCTTGGCGTCCGCGTCGTTGCCGGCCATGCGGTACGCGACGTTGTAGACGTGACGGCTGTAGCGGCGGACGATGTCCTCGAACTGCGCGATCTCGTGCTCCGCGTAGCCCCAACGGGTCTCCGGAGAGCCCAAGTACGCCTCCCGCACGGCGCCCATACCCCAAGCTACGCAGGGAAGGGCCAGTTTCGTTCCCGGAGCCGCCGCAGCCCGGTGCCAGGCACCGGACCCAGCGGCTTCCTGAGTATCTTCCGGCCGCCGCAGCGCCCATCCTCTCCGCGTCCGGCCGGGTGGGCGGTCGGCCCGGTCGAACGCTCAGGGGATCGTGACGTGGGGCCGGATCTGCTCGATCCTGCGCGGGCCGATGCCCTTCACCCGCCGGAGGTCCTCCACGCTCGCGTACGGGCCGTTGTGAGCGCGATCCTCGACGATCCGCTGGGCCAGTTTCGGCCCGATCCCGGGCAGGCGCTCGAGCTCTGCGGCGGAGGCCGTGTTCAGTGAGACCGGACCTACCGGCAGCCGTCCCGCGGGCCGTGGCGCCACCGCGATCTGAGCCGGCGGGGTCTCCGCCGGAGCGTGGATGACCACCGGCGGCGTCTGCCGGCCGACGGCCTGCACCGCGATGCCACCGAGTATCGCCACGCACGCGGCGACGAGGAGCAGTGCCTCGTGGCGCGTAAACTGCGGCATGGATCGACCGAGTTGCCTCCACTTTACCGAACGCCCGACACTGCACTTTTTCGCACACCCCGGTACCTGGAACCGGTACCAGGAACCGCGACGGAGAGCTCCCCAGGGGGCTACGATCCGTAAGGTTGACGGGTTGGCTGTACCAAGTAGCGTTGCGGGGCGAGCGCGAACCGGTCACGGCAGTGGGAACAGCAGAAGTAGTACGTGGTCTCGCGGTAGCGGTGGGTGGGCGCAGCGCCGCGGGTACTCACCTTCATCCCGCACACCGGATCCGTCACTTCCTCGGGCGCCGCGTAGCGGTGCTGTGCGCTGGGGGATCGACGGTGGGCGGCGAACTCCGCCAGCACCGCCAGGGCGATCTCCTCCTGGGTGCTGGGGCCCAGGTCCAATCCCGCGGGCGCACGCACCTTGGCCAGATCCTGGTCGGAGAACCCGCGGCGCCGCAACTCGTCCAGCACCGAGCGGGCCCGGCGTCGGCTCGCCACCAGGGCCACGTATTCCACACGAGCGCGGAGGGCTTCGCCCAGCGCGTCCTCGTCCCAGTGACCCATGGTGGCCACGACCGCGCCGTCGACGTGCGTCACGGAGCCAGATGGCAGCGTCCGCACGAACACCACGTCGGCTTCCGGCCCGTGGCCCTCTGCCTCGACCACGGACGTGACCCGGTAACCGACGGTCCTCGCCAGCCGCACGAGCGTGCGGGCCACGAGGCTGTCGCCGAACACCACCAGGTGCGGGTCGGGCTCTACCGGTTCGAGGAACAGCTCCACGGTACCGCCCGATGGACACGTGGTCACGGCGGACACCCAACCCTCCGAGGTTCCGCCGTCCTCCGGGCCGATGCGAACCAACCTCGCCTTCCGATCCACCAGGGCCCGCAACGCCTCCCGGACCACCAGGGGTTCCGAGCACGCACCTCCCACCCACCCCTCCAGCATGCCGTCGGCGGTCACCAGCGCGCGGTCGCCCGGGTGCGTGGAGGCGGGCTTTTCGACGCGCACCACCGTGGCCAGCACAAAAGGCCGGCCCGCCCGGCGCAGTTCCGCCGCGCGGCGCTCCACCTCCCAGCGCATCCCTACTCCGCCAGGCCCGCCTGCTCCAGCGCTGCCCGCACCCTGTCGGGCGTCAAGGGCATGTCGATGTTGCGGATCCCCGCGTGCGCCAGCGCATCGACGACGGCGTTCACATACGCCGCCGGAGAGCCGACGGTTGCCGACTCACCCACTCCCTTGGCCCCTAGGGGATGGTGCGGGGACGGGGTCACGGTCTCGTGCAGCTCGAACCGCGGCGTCTCCCATGCCGTGGGCAGGAGGTAGTCCATGAAGTTCGATCCGATACAGTTGCCCTGCTCGTCGAAGGTGATGAGTTGCATGGCCGCGATCCCGTAGCCCTCGCACAGACCACCCATGATCTGCCCGTCGACGATCATGGGGTTGATCCGCACACCGCAGTCGTCCACGGCAACCACCCGCAGGGGTTTCCACTGCCCGGTCCCGCGGTCCACCTCCACCACGACCGCGTACGTGCCGAAGGGGAAGGTGAGATTGGGCGGGTCGTAGTAGCAGACGTCCTCCAGCCCGGGCTCCATGTCCTGCGGGAAGTTCGTGTACGCCGCCAGCGCCACGTCCTGGATCGTCTTGAACCGATCCGGCGCACCGCGCACGAAGAACCGTCCGGGTTCCCACTCCAGGTCGTCCTCGCTCACCTCCAGCAGGTGGGCGGCGATCTTCTTAGCCTTCTCCCGGATGCGCCGCGCCACGACCGCGGCTGCCGCACCGCTGGTGGGCGTGCTGCGGCTGGCGTACGTGCCGAGTCCGTAGGGCGTGTGGTCGGTGTCGCCCTCTTGGACCTCCACGTCTCGCGCCGGGATCCCCAGTTCGCTGGCTACGATCTGTGCATAGGTGGTCTCGTGCCCCTGGCCCTGGGTGCGGGTCCCCAGCTTCAGGACCGCCTTGCCCGTGGGGTGGACCCGCAGCTCGGCGGAGTCGAACATCTTGAGGCCCAGGATGTCGAAAGTGTGCGATGGCCCCGCGCCGACGATCTCGGTGAAGGACGCCAGGCCGATCCCGATCAGCCTGCCCTGCCCGCGGGCCTCCTCCTGCTCCCGGCGCCAGCGTGCGTAGTCCAGTTTCTCCAGCGCCAAGTCCAACGCCCGGTGGTAGTCGCCGGAGTCGTACACCCATCCGAACGCAGAACGGTAGGGGAACTGGTCTTTGCGGACGAAGTTGCGCCGCCGGAACTCCGCGGGATCCATCCCCAGCTCGTAGGCCGCGGTCTGCACCAGCCGCTCGATGAGGAAGGACGCCTCCGTGACGCGGAAGGAGCACCGGTACGCCACCCCTCCCGGGGCCTTGTTGGTGTAGGCCCCGTCCGCCTCGCAGAACGCCGCGGGGATGTCGTAGGATCCGCTGACGATGTGGAACAGACCGATCTTGAACTTGCTGGGCTGCGCGTCCGCGTAGAAGGCTCCGTGGTCGCCCAGGACCTTGACCCGCAGCCCCACGATGCGGTCACCCTTGAGCGCGAGTTCGCCCTTCATGTGGAAGTCCCGCGCGTACCCCGTGGAGATGAGGTTGCCTGTGCGGTCCTCTACCCACTTCACGGGTCGGCCCAACAGCAGTGACGCCGCTGTGGCCACCACGTAGCCGGGGTAGACGGGCACCTTGTTGCCGAACCCGCCCCCGATGTCGGGAGAGACGATGCGGATCTGGTGCTCCGGGTAGCCCGTGACCAGGGCGAACACCGTACGCACCGCGTGGGGCGCCTGACTCGTCATGTAGATGGTGGCCTTGCCCGTGGCGGGGTTGACGTCGGCGATGCACCCACAGCACTCCAGCGGCGCCGGATGGCAGCGCGGGTAGTGGGTCTCCAGGGCAACCACCCGGTCGGCCTGCTGAAACGCCCGCTCCGTGGCCTCCCGGTCGCCCGCCTCCCAGTGGTAGATGTGGTTCGTGGTCTGGCCGGGTTTCTCGTCCCGCACCAACGGGGCCCCGGGCTCCAACGCCTTGCGGGGATCGACGACCGGCGGCAGGGGCTCGTAGTCCACCTCGATGAGCTGCACCGCGTCCTTGGCCACGTAGGGGCTGGCGGCCACCACCGCGGCCACTTCTTGACCCTGGAACCGGACCTTGTCGGTGGCCAACACCGCCTGGGTGTCGCCCGACAACGTGGGCATCCATGCCAGGTTGTGGGCCGCCAGGTCCTGGCCGGTGATAACCGTTACCACACCTGGGAGCGCCTGGGCCTTGGACGTGTCGATCGACCGGATGCCGGCGTGCGCATAGGGACTGCGAAGGATCTCCATGTGCAGCATGCCCGGCAACTTGATGTCGTCCAGGTACTGGCCACGGCCTCTGACGAACCGATCGTCCTCCTTCCGGTGCAGGGAGACGCCGACACCGCCGAGTTCCTCGATCTTGGTGGCCACACCCTCACCTCCCCGCGGCCGCAGGCTCGCGCAACCGCCGAGCCGCCCACTGGATGGCCTTCACGATGTTCTGGTAGCCTGTGCACCGGCAGAGGTTCCCGGAGATGGCCCACCGGATCTGCTCTTCGGTGGGATCGGGGTTCTCTTCCAACAGCGCCTTCGCCGTCAGCATCATCCCGGGCGTGCAGAACCCGCACTGCAGCCCGTGCTCCTCCTTGAACCCCTGCTGGATGGGGTGCAGTTCTCCGTCCCGTGCCAGACCCTCCACCGTGGTGATGCTGCGGCCGTCCGCCTGCACGGCGAAAAACGTGCACGACTTGACGGGCAGCCCGTCCAGCAGCACCGTGCACGCTCCACACGACGTGGTGTCGCAGCCGATGTGGGTTCCGGTGAGGTTCAGCACCTCCCGCAGGAAGTGCACGAGCAACAGCCGCGGTTCCACTGCAACGGTGTGGGAGACGCCGTTGACCGTAACCGTGATGGTCCGCTCCATCGTATCCTCCTCAGGCAGCTTTGATCACCATGGCGTGGCGGAGCGCCCGCTGCACGAACACCCGCACCACCTGACGCTTGTAGTGCGCGCTGCCCCGGTGGTCGCTGGCGGGGTCCGCTTCCTCCGCAGCCTTGCGCGCGACCTCGGCAGCGAGTTCGTCCGTGAGGGCCTGGCCCAGCAGGAGGGACTCGGCTCCCCGCGCCTTGACGTACATGGGCCCGACGGCGGTGAGCCCAATGCCCGCGCGGGCCACTCGCCCGTCCGACAGCGTGAGGAAGACAGCCACCCCCACCGTCGCGAAGTCCCCGACCTTGCGCTCGAGCTTCAGGTAGGTGCCGAACATCCGGCCGGGGACGGCGGGAAAGCGGGCCTCCGTAACCAGCTCATCCGGCTGCAGAACGGTGGTGAGGGGTCCCAAGAAGAACTCCGTCGCCGGAACGATTCGGTGTCCGCGGAGGCTGCGGATCATCAGTTGTGCGTCCATAGCCACCGCCACAGCGCCCCAGTCGCCTTGGGGGTCTGCGTGACAGAGGCTGCCCACGAGTGTACCGAGATTCCGGACCAGCGGATCGGCCACCTGGGACGCACACGCAGCTACCGTGGGGTAGCGGGCGCGTACCGCTTCGGACCGCTCCAGGTGTCGATGGCGGGCGAGCGCCCCCACACTCAAGCCGTCGGGTCCGTCGCGGACGAACTCGAGCTCGGTGACCCGGTTGATGTCCAAGAGCCACGCGGGCTGCGCGAAGCGCAGCTTCATCAGGGGTATGAGACTCTGACCGCCTGCCAGGACCTTGGCCTCGTCCCCTCTCCGGCTCAGAATGTCCAGCGCTTCCTGCAGCGTGGTGGGTACTGCGTAGTCGAACCTGGGCGGATACATCCCAGCTCCCCTCCCCCCTGAGACGCGAAGTACGGACCGTACCGAAAGAAACCGTACCGCGGGCCCGGAGGTTTGCGTGACGCGAGGAGCCGGCTGAGGAGAAGGTGTCGTAGGCCGCAGGAAGGCTTCGACGTCTTCGCGGCGGATGCGCAGCGTGCGCTCGCCCACACGGTACGCACGCAACCTCCCGGAGACGACCCAGCGCCAGACCGTGGTACGGTGAACTCGAAGGAGCCGGGCTACTTCGGGTACCGTGAGGTACGAGTCCTCCATGGCCGTAGCGCTAGTTTGGTTGCAACGGTAGCATCAGTTGCAGGCGCCCGTCAAGCATTTAGATCCGGGTACCTGGAACCGGTACCAGGAACCGCTGTCACGCCGGTCAGGTACCAGGGGGGAGGAGATGAGCTCGGTGGCGGCCCGGAGGACTCACCCTACGGGCGCCTGCGGGGGGACAGAAGCGTCGAGCAGTTCGGCGGCGTCGGCTCGTACCACGACGCCCAACAGAGCCATCAGATGGTGCAACGCGGGTCGCGGGCTGCCTGCTGAACCTTGCTGCCGAGCACCTGAAGCCAGCTCGCTAGGTGATCGCGGAGGAACGAGTGGCGAGCACGGGCACACACCTCGGCGTCCTCGGCACACCCCGTCAGGTTGGCGTACGCTTCCTGGGTGCACACCCAGACCAAGAACTCCAGTTGTGCACCCAGGTGATCGGGACGCTCGCCTCTGGCCTGAAAACCGAAGGCTCGGTAGAACCCCGCCACGTCCGCGATCTGCTGGACGTTGGGACCCCCGATGAGGTGCAGCTCCGAGGCGGTGTGGCTGGCTTCGTAGGGCGGTACGGCACCCCGCTCAAAGAGGCGTACATACCGTTGTACCGGTAGGCCCCGTGCTGGGGGTCGTACTCCGGTCTGACCATGGTCGGCTCGTGGAGCGGTACCCGCACCAACTCCTCCCCACCCTCGTCGTAGCCGTAGGCGTGACCCCGTCTCACCTGGAAGCGGTGCACGATGCGGTCCGTGGACACCGCCAGCAGCACGCCCAGGAGCTGGTCGTCCTTGCCCTCCATGGCCCGCCGGTACGCGGCGACGGCGGGCTCCACCCCGGGCCCGAAGAGCATCTGCAGGAAGCGTACGTTTCCTACGTGCACCGGCGGGACGTAGTAGACGTTGGCCTCCAGACCCAACTGCGGCAGCACGGGCAGGGCCACCTTCCGCACGTGGACCAGGAAGTCCACGGGGTTGTCCGCCCTCGCCCGGTCCGGGGTGCTCACGAACCCGAAGGTGCGGATCTTGCCGATGCAGTTCCACATGCAGCGGGGCTGGAGGCCGCACTCCACCGCGGGGAAGCACAGCACGCACTTCTCCGAAACCCGGGTGGTGTGGTTGTACAAGACCTTCTTGAACGGGCAGTTCTTCACGCACTCCCGGTACCCGCGGCACCGCTGCTGGTCCAGCAGCACGATGCCGTCCTCCGGCCGCTTGTAGATGGCCGTCCGCGGGCACCTGGCCAGGCAGGCGGGGTACGTGCAGTGGTTGCAGATCCGGGGCAGGTAGAAGAACCACGCGTCGTGCGGCAGCCGCAGGTAGAAGCGCTCCTCCGTGATGGGGACGTTGGTCTCGTCCTCTTCCCGGTTCGGGTACGCGTAGTCCAGGTCCTCGGGCAGGTAGCCCACCGCGCGCTCGCCCCCGGGCGCGGCCTCAAACAGGGTCCGACCCGGGAATACGTTCCCCTCCCACGCCTGAGGCCCCAGCATCTCGAGGACGCGGACGTCCCACGCGAGGGGGTACGAACCCCAGGGCTTGGTCTCCACGTTGTTCCAGAACATGTATTCCTGCCCTTTGCCGGAGGTCCACGTGGTCTTGCAGGCCATGGTGCAGGTCTGGCAGGCGATGCACTTGTTGGTGTCGAACACCGCGGCTGCCTGCCGCTGGGGCCGCCGGCCCTTGAACGGGCGGCCAGGCCTGCAGGAAGGGGTTCGTGACCGACCCGTACACGTCCGGCAGCTTGCGCTCGGCCCAGCTGTCGACCGCGAACACCACGTCCGCGTACTCGCAAGTGGCCGTCCAGAACCAGTCCGCCACCACCAGCATTTCGATCTTGGGGAGGGTGTTCACGATGACGTTGTGGGCTCACTTGGCGTTGCCCAAGATGGAGTTGGAGAGGACCCACATGGCCGACTTGGTGGGTGTGGGCATGTGGGTCTTTCCGGTGAACTGCTTCGTTCCCAACCGCAGAGGCCGGTCGTCGTAGTTGAACTAGTGGGCGGACTCGCCTTTCACGTAAGTCCGAGTCCGGGCGGGACGATCGGGGTTCAGCTCCGGGTGGAAGGGGTCTTCGTTGATGTATTGCACGATGCCGGGGACCAATGCCAGCCGGTAGTTGCCGGCGTAGCTGCCCACGGTACCGCCGAAGTGCCCCACGTTGCTGGTCAGGGCGGAGACCAGGATGATGGCGCGGTCCTTCAGGTCGCAGTTGAAGAAGTGGTTGGGCCCATCCCCGTCACGAACAGGGTCTTCGTCCTGTTCTGGGCGATCTGGCGCGCCAGGTTCGTCACCGCATCCGGGGGCGCACCGGTGACGCGGTGGGTGTTCTCCTGGGTCCACGTGTCCACGAGGTACTGCTTCAGGAGGTCGAACACGGGCCGCACGGCCACCTGTTTGCCGTCGCGGAGGGTGACCTGGAACTCGCCCTTCAGGGCCGGACCCAACCCCATGGCCGCGAAGTGGCGGCCTACGTGGTCCCGTGTTACCGCCTTCGGCGAGTTGCTGTTCCGGTCCCACACCACGAAGTCGTCCCACGCCTCGCGCAGGGCGCGGGGCACCAGCTGGGCGTCCTGTTCCGCGGGGAGAAGAACGTGCTGTCCTGTTCCACGACCCGGGTCGCGTTGCGGAGCGGTGCAGGGAGGGTGCGGGTGCCAGCTCCCTCCATGGCCTCCACCATGTCGGGGTCGTAACCCTGACGCAGGAGCCGCTGCTTGCCTAGTTCTCCGGAGTAGGTCTGTGCGATGTTCACAAGCGCCTTCGCCACGTACGCGAACGCCTCGTCCCATCTCACGCGGACGAACTCCTCTTTCCCGCGGCCACCCACTCCTTGAAGCCCTTGCGCACCGCGGGCCCTTTGATGCGGCGGTCGGAGTAGAAGCGGCGCACGTACGCGAGCCCGCTGATACAGATGCGTGGGTCCCACCGGGCGGACGCCTGGTTGCCGTAGAGGTCGGTGGCCTTGCCGTAGCCGAAGCTGGGATCCGCGTACACCACCACCCCGTTCTTCACGCTGGCCCGCAGCAGACATCCACGGGTGTCGTTGGGCGCGCACAGGTGGTGGAAGGTGAGATCCGGAGTGTACAGCTCACGGTACACCGTCTCCCAGTCGCGGTTGGGGTAGCGCTGGAGCGGGGTCAGACCAGGCTCGAGGGCTGCAGCACCGCGAAGCTCAGGAGGGTCTCGGGAAGTTCCAGGCCTGCGATGGCGGCTACCGGGAGGGCGGAGAGGAACTCCCGGCGGGTCAGGCGGAGGGTCGGGTCCAACAGATCCACCTCTTCCCGTGGGTCAGAAAATGCGGAGGCCGCCACACCTGCTGCGTGCAGGGGTGCTGTCCCTCTCGAGCCGGGTGGAGCCCTAGATCCTCCCTGGGCGGTCCATGGTACGTCGCAGAATCGGCCGGCGCCATCGGGTGTACACCCGGCAGGCTGCCATCGGGCGAAAACCCGATAGGTGGGTGTAAGAAAAACGTTTTCTAGAAGGTCCCGCGGTCCACCAGCGAGCACGTGGCGCACAGGCTTGGGCGGAGATCCGGGTGCGGGACGAAAGTATGGAGCTGGCCCTCCACCCCGGCGGCCCCGATGGGGACCAAGGCCGCTTTCGACCCCGCGTTCTCCGCAAGCCGCAACGCGCACTGAGGGGGGATCACGCTCGGCGGTCGAATGCCTGCGCACACCTGCCCGTACCTGGAACCGGTACCAGGAACCGTCACGACTACACAAGGCGCCCGGTTTTCGGGTCGGGTCACCAGACGGCCTTGCCTACCACGCGCACCGCCGCGACCAGCGCGGCCCACGCGCCCAACAGCACGCTTCGCGCGCTGATCCCTCGGTCGCGCCGGATCCGTGCCGGTTCCGCCCGCCGCGCCATCCGCGCAGTCTCTGCGTCGCGGAGATTCTGTTCCATCCGCTGAGCCGCCAGTGCCGCCAGCAACCACCAGTTCCCGTTCACCGCCCACCTCCACCGTCTGTGACCTCTACCAGCACTCGCTCAAGTTTGCCGGACTCGCCCCGTCCCACCAGCACCAAGGACACGCCGGCCAGAATCAGCGCCATCCCTCCCAGCCCCTGCGGGCTGATGCTCTCGCCCAACACCGTCGCCCCCAACGTGACAGCCACCAGGGGGTTCACGTACGCGTAGCTGGTCGCCAGACTCGCGCGCACTCTTCGGAGCAGGTAGGCGTACGCGCTGAAACCCAACAGGGACCCGAACACCGTCAGGTATGCGGCAGCTGCCCACACGCCGGCGGGCAGGGGACCTGCCACACGCTCCCCACTCAGCACGGAGAGGGCAAGGAGCGCCGCCGCTCCGGCCAGCATCTGAGCTGCGCTCCCCATGGGTCCTGAGGGAAGGCGCGTGCGCTGGCTCCACACGGACCCCGCTGCCCACAGGACGGCCGCTACCAAAAGTACGGCCGCGCCGAACGGCTGGCTGCGTAGGTCCCGGTCCCACTGGAGCAGCACCACGCCCGTGAATCCCACCAGCAGGCCCACCCGCTCCCACCCGCCCGGCCACCGCCCCGACAGCCCGGAGAACACCGCAGCCCACAGGGGGACGGTGGCCAGGACCACGGACGCAAGCCCGGACAGCACCCACTGCTGTGCGAACGTCACCAGCCCGTTTCCCCCCGCGAACAGCAGCGATCCCGCCACGGCCGCGCCCTTCCACTCCTGTGGGGTGGGAGCCGGCTTTCCGCGGGCCCGCAGCAAGGCGTACAATGCTACGCCTGCGACGGCGTAGCGCCCCGCTCCGAGGAGGAACGGCGGAAACCCCTCCAGAGCCAGCCGTATTCCTAGGTACGTGGCGCCCCAAACCAAATACACGGTCAGCAATGCCAGCCACACCCGCACGTCCAGGCCGTCCCGTATACCCTGGCCGGTGTTCATCCCGTCTCCTTCCCCTCCCGCCCCTCCGGCGCCCGGAGCACGGACGTCCACGACGACAACCCCACCGGCAGGTGCTTCTCCACCGACGGAAGTACCCGAACCTGCTGGTCCACCATGCGCCGTGCCGCTCCCTCCCGACAGGCTGGCAGAACTGGCGGGGTCTGGCGTACCGCCCGGACACACGCCAGCCGCGACGCTACCCAACCCCCCGTCGCCCCCGCACTCATGCCCGCCTCCGCAGAGCCTCCGACACCGGCGGGGCCTCCGCGAGCCTCGCCCGCAGCATCTCCACGCTGGCACGGTCAAGTTCCATCTGGTACGTGCGCAGCCGAGCCTGTCTCCCCGCCAAATGCTCCGCCACGGGGTAGGCGGCGGTGGACACGTACACCTCGTCCGCCTCCTCCAGGGCGCGTCGGAAGCGGTCGGGGTCGTCGACGCCCACCGACGCGATCTTGAGGTGCCGGACGCCCGCGCCCACCACCAGGGTGCGAACCTTCGCGGCCCGCTCGCGGTCCAGGCAGCAAACCGCTACCCGGGTGCCCGCGCGCAGCTGAGCCAGCGACCGCAAAAACCGAATCTCGAGCCCGGCGCCCACGCCCACCACTTCTGCGCTGCGCCCCACGATGCGCCGGACCTCCTCGAAGTGGAAGAACGTCGTCACCACCCAACCCACCTCGGCGGCCCGACGGCGGAACGCCGCGCGGTCCCGGCGGACCTCGTCCAGGTGGCCGCCCACCACGTCCACACCGAGCTCGCGGGCGAGGGTAGCGCTGTGCTGCTCGATCTCCGGGATGTTGCACTCGACGAACAGAACCGCCCGCTGGGATTTCCTAGCCTCGTGCATGCGCGCCCGGGCGGCCGCCGCCTCGGCGAACTCCGTGGCGGTGAACCCCAACTCCACCGCCCGCTCCAGCGCCCGGTCGACCACCTCCCGCAGCGCCGCCCGCTGCACCGCCAGCCGGGTCGTCTCACTCTCCGCCACGAACGTGCCCACCCCCCGGCGCGACACCAAGTAGCCTTCCTCCTGCAGGCTCGCGTAGACGGCGGCCACCGTGTTCCGGTGCACCCGCAAGTGGTCAGCCAGATCCTGGACGGTGGGCAGCCTGTCACCCGGCTTGAGCTCCTCGAGGGCCACCAACCAACGGATCTGCTCCGCCAGCTGGGCATGCAGGGGCTCGGGCAGCCGGCCGTCTACGGCCAGCGGCAGGTGTGATGCGGTGAGCGGTAATTCATCTGTTTTCATGATTGTTTGTGATAATAGCAGACATCTGCGGCGCCTGCAAGGGGGGTTCGCCAAAAAGTTTTCCGGGGTCTGCCGCCCCCTCCCCCGTACCCGGTACCAGGAACGACGACCAGGAACCGGGGGGCGATGACGATATCGAGCTGCCGTAGTTGCCGGCGCGCTCGCGGGTCGTGTCCCGTAGGTGGCGGCCGCGCGGCAGGGCTACGTTTTGGCCGGCAGGCCGAAGGCGTTCCAGTCCATGGGGTAGAGAGCCCCGTGACCTTGCATCCGCTCGTACCGGGCGAGCACGTCTGTGGGGACGTGGTTCTTGCTGTGGCTGACGGACAGCCCTTCCCGGGAGGGACAGGAGAAGAAGCGGGAGTTGTCGTCCTTTAGGTTCGTGACCTCACGAGCCCCACGCGTCGGAACTCCCCCGTCGACCGTCGGTGGCCGCGGGCACTCTCCCTCCACCCGCACTCAATCCACCACCACGTTCACCAGTCGGCCGGGTACGTAGATCACGTCACGCACCTTGCCGCCGTCGACGTACGCGCGGACCTTCTCGCTGCGCAGGGCCATGTCGCGTGCGACATCGGCGCTGACGTCCGCCGGCACCGTCAGGCGGTCGCGGACCCGGCCGTTGACCTGCACGACCAGAACGATTTCGGGCGACTTCGCCAGCTCCGGGTCGTAGGTCGGCCACGGCTGCGTGTGGACGCTGTAGGCCCCGCCGACCCGCTCCCACATCTCCTCCGCCGTGTGCGGGGCGACGGGCGCTAGCATTAGGACGAGCGACCGGATCGCCTCCCGCCACGCCTCGGACTCGGCTGCCGCCCTCCGCACCCGGTACAGGTGGTTGACGAACTCCATCAGCGCGGCGATAGCCGTATTGAAGCCGAACGTCTCGAAGTCTTCCGTGACCCTCCGGATCGTCTGGTGGGTCCGGCGGACCAGGTCGTCGTCAGCCAGGGATCGCTCACCGATCCCCCGACCGGTCTCGTGACCCTTGCCCACGATCAGTTCCCACGCCCTCCGCAAGAAGCGCGCCACGCCTTCGATGTCGCGGCTGCTCCACGGTCCGCCCTCTTCCCACGGACGCATGAACATCAGGTACGCCCGCACGGCGTCGGCGCCGTATCTGGCCACCTGCTCGTCCGGGTCGACGACGTTGCCGCGCGACTTGCTCATCTTCTCGCCGTCCTCCCCCAGGATGACGCCCTGGTTGAACAGCCGCAGCATCGGCTCTCCGAATGTCACCAGTCCGAGGTCGCGCATCGCCTTGGTGAAGAATCGAGTGTACAGCAGGTGCATCACCGCGTGCTCCGCGCCTCCCGTGTACTGGTCCACGGGCAGCCAGTACTCCGCCTCGTCCGGGTCGAACGGCCCGGCTTGGTAGCCCGGGGACAGGTAGCGGTACTGGTACCAGGAGGAGTCGACGAAGGTGTCCATCGTGTCGGTCTCCCGCTCGGCCGGCCCGCCGCACCGTGGGCACCGGGTCCGACGAAAGCCCTCGTGGTGCTTCAGCGGCGACTCGCCCGTGGGCATGAAGTCCACATCCTCGGGCAGCAGCACGGGCAGGTCGCCGTAGGGCACCGGTACGGTGCCGCACGAAGGACAGTACACGATCGGGATCGGCGTGCCCCAGTAGCGCTGCCGGCTGATCAGCCAGTCGCGCAGCCGGTACCGTACAGCGCGGCGACCCCGGCCGGTTTCCTCCAGCCAGGCGATCACCCGGGGAATCCCCTCCGGGGTGGGCGTACCGTCGAAGGGCCCGGAGTTCACCATCCTGCCCGGCCCCTCGTACGCCCCCGCCAACGGCTCAACCAGCGGTTCGCCCTCCGGCTGGATGACGATCGGTACCGGCAGCCCATGGGCGCGTGCAAACTCGAAGTCGCGCGCGTCGTGGGCGGGGACCCCCATGATCGCCCCGGTTCCGTAGCCCATCAGCACATAGTCGGCGATCCAGATCGGGATGCGCAGGCCGTTGACCGGGTTCGTCGCGTACGCACCGACGAACGCTCCGGTCTTTTCGCGTTCGGTCGACAGGCGTTCGACCTCGCTTTGGCGGCGCGCCTGGTAGACATACGCTTCGACTTCGGCCCGGCGATCGTCGGCCGTCAGGACGTCGACCAGCGGGTGCTCCGGCGCCAGGACCATGAACGTGGCCCCCCACAGCGTGTCGGGGCGCGTGGTGAACACCGCCACGTCGTGCGCCGTCCCGTCGGGGGCGTGGGCGACGAACGTGACCTCCGCCCCCTCGCTGCGGCCGATCCAGTTCCGCTGCATCGTCACAACTCGCTCCGGCCAGTCGATGCCGGAGAAGTCCAGCAGCTCCTCCGCGTACTTCGTGATGCGGAAGAACCACTGCTCCAGGTCGCGCTTGATCACCGGCGTGCCGCAGCGTTCGCAGCGCCGATCGGACCCCACGACCTGCTCACGCGCCAGGGTGGTGTTGCAGTTCGGACACCAGTCCACAGGCGCCATCGCCCGGTAGGCGAGGCCGGCCTCGTAGAACTTCAGGAAGAACCACTGGTTCCAGCGGTAGTAGTCGGGGTCGCAGGTGACGATCTCGCGAGACCAATCGAACATCGCGCCCATCGATCGCAGCTGCGCCCGCATCCGCTCGATGTTACCCATCGTCCACGTCCGCGGGTGGATGCCGTGCCGGATCGCCGCGTTCTCCGCCGGAAGCCCGAAGGCGTCGAACCCGATCGGGAACAGCACGTTGAACCCCCGCATGCGGCGGTAGCGCGCGGCCGCATCCGACGGCGCCATGGCGTACCAGTGGCCGATGTGCAGGTCGCCGCTGGGGTACGGATACATGGTCAGAAAGTAGAACTTCGGTCGGTCGGCGCGCGACGGTGTACGGTACAGCCCGTCTGCCTCCCACCGGGTCTGCCACTTCCGCTCGACCGCCTCGTGGTCGTATCTGTCGGCCATCGTCCTCACGCCCCGTCCGTCGGGAGTTGTACGTTCGCCTCGCCATCGACCGCCGGCCGCCGACCGCCGATCCTCGTCAGCCATCCGTGCCGGTCGGGCACACGCCCCGTCACGATGTCGAAGAACGCACGCTGGATCTGCTCCGTGATCGGGCCGCGGCCGCCTCCACCCACGGGCACCCGATCGACCGATCGCACCGGGGTGATCTCTGCCGCGGTCCCGGTAAAGAAGATCTCGTCGGCCAAGTAGAGCATCTCGCGCGGGATCGCCTGCTCGCGCACCTCGTATCCCAGCTCGTGCGCCAACGTAATGGCGACGTTGCGCGTCACGCCCGGCAGGATCGAGTGGGCCGGCGACGGGGTGAGGATCGTCCGATCCCGGACGACGAAGACGTTCTCCCCGCTGCCCTCGCTGACGTTGCCCGCTGCGTCCAGGGCGATGCCCTCGACGTACCCGTTGTCCACCGCCTCCATCGCGATGAGCTGAGAGTTGACGTAGTTGCCCCCGATCTTGCCCATGGCGGGGAACGTGGACGGCGCCATCCGCCGCCACGACGACACCATCACGTCCACCCCCCGCTCCAGCGCCTCCGTGCCCAGGTACCGTCCCCACTCGATCGTGAGGATGGCAACCTCCACCGGCGACTTGCGGGGGTCGAGGCTGAACGAACCCGCTCCTCGGTAGACGAGCGGGCGGATATAGCAGGAAGCGTGACCGTTGGCCGCCACGGTGTCCAGGATGGCGTCGCGGATCTGGTGGGGCGCGTAAGGGATCTCCATCCGGAAGATCCGGCATGAGTCGAACAGCCTCCGCACGTGCGGCTCGAGGCAGAAGACGGCGGCGCCGTCCGGCGTCTCGTACGCACGGATGCCCTCGAAGACGGAAGAACCGTAGTGCAGCCCGTGCGCCATCACGTGGACCGTCGCCCGCTCCCACTGGACCAGCCGACCGTTGTGCCACACGTACGCCCCCGCATGCAATGCCGATCACCCCCACAAATGGAAAGGTCTCCGCCCCTAAGGGACGGAGACCGGCTTGGCTCCGCGGTACCACCCTGGTTGGCAGCCCCTCCCCTGCCTCCAGGAGGGGAGCGCAAGGGGACTGTGGTGGAGCCAAGGGGATTCGAACCCCTGACCTCTTGCATGCCATGCAAGCGCTCTCCCAGCTGAGCTATGGCCCCAGGCTGCCCACTCGACGCCCTTCACGCGGGCTCACGGCCGCGGCTACGAAACCCTTCGCCGCAGCGGCTCCCGGACGAGGTTCGGCGGTCGGCGCCCCGCGGCTTCCACCCTGCGCCGCGGTCTCTAAAGGGCCCTTCCGCCTACCGGACGGGGCCCTGCCCCGTCTCTGCTTCCGATCGTCGCCCGTACCGGTGAGTATACCGGCAGGTCACCGCATCGTCAAAGTCGAAGCCGTCCGCATCCGCACACGGGAGGTGGCGATGCATCCGATCGAGCACTACGACGTCCTGCGCCAGGCGCGCGCGAAGGTCCTGGACCGCGCCCGGGAGCTGAGCGAAGACGAGTACGCGCGGGAATTCCCCTTCGGCCTGAAGTCGATCCGGGCGACCCTGGTCCACGTGGCCGCCGCAGAGTGGATCTATAACGCGCGTGCGCGTGGCGAGGATTTTCGGCGCGAGGAGATCCCCTTCCGCGAGGAGCGGTACCCGGACTTCGCGAGCCTCGAGGCGGACTGGCGAGACCTCGAGGCGCGCACCCGAGCGTGGCTGCAGTCCGAGACCGATTGGGACCGCCCCATCGAGTACACGGTGGCGCTGCCGGGCGGAGGCCGCGTCCGGGTCGCCACCACCCCCCAGCGGATCGCCTTCCAGATGTTCTACCACGAGGTGCACCACCGGGCGCAGGTGATGGCAATGCTCCGCCAGCTGGGGCATCCGGTCGAGGACGTCGACTTCTCACGCTGGGCGTACCGGCGAACAGACATCGGGGACTGACCAAAGGAGCGCCCGGGGTGGGGCGCGAAGTGGGGGGTACCCTGGGTGTGCGAGAGGTGACCGGATGAAGAAGCGTAAAACGTCGGTGCTGCTCGCTGCCGCGGTGGTCCTGGCGAGCGCGACCCTGCCCGCCGACGCCCAGGCCCGCCGCGACACCGTGACGATTGCGATGGCCCAGGAGCCGGACATGCTGGGCCCGTTCTCCATCATGGCGGCGGCCGGAGTGGTCCACAACGCGCTGTTCGCGTTCGTTGCGCCGTTCAACGAGAGGTGGCAGCGCGTCCCGATGATGGCCGAGAAACTGCCCACCCTCCGGGACGGCGACTGGCAGCTGTTGCCCAACCAGAAGATGCGGGTCACGTGGCGGCTGCGGCGGGGCTTCACGTGGCACGACGGCCGGCCGGTAACCGCACTGGACTGGCGCTTTACGTACGGGATGCTGCGCAATCCCCGCACGCCGGCAATCAGCAAGTTCATCCTCAACAAGGTGGACAACGTCTCGGTCCCCGACCCGCAGAACCCCTACACGATGGTCGTGCAGTGGAACGAACTGTGGCCGTTCGCCGGCGCGGAGCCGTTCGGTGGGCCCTACCCCCTGCCGCGGCACATCCTCGAGCGGGACTACCTGCGCGACCCCAGCAGGCTGAAGGCGCACCCCTACTTCCGCGCTCCGGTGGGGCACGGACCGTACCGCTTCGTGGAGTGGGTACCGGGCAGCCACATCGCCCTGGAGGCCTACGACCGGTTCCCCCTGGGGGCGCCGGCGATCCGTCGTCTGACGTTCCGTTTCATCCTCGACGCGACGGTGCTGCAGGCCAACGTGATCGCGGGCAACGTCGACGGGGCGGAGATCGCCAACCTCAACTGCGAGCAGATGCGCCAGATCGAGCAGCGCAACCCGCAGATGGACACTCACTACCGCGAGTCGGTCACCGTCGAGTGGATCAACTTCAACCTGGACAACGAGTGGCTGCGGGACAAACGGGTGCGCCAGGCGATCGCGCACGCGCTCGACCGTCCGGCGCTCGCGAGCGTCTCCTGCCCGGGCGGCCGACAGCCGGTCGCCCACACCTGGGTGGCCCCCGGTCACCCCGGGCACAACGCCAACGTCAAGAAGTACAACCACGATCCGGCGCGGGCGCGCGCCCTGCTCGCGGAGGCCGGGTTCGTGCCCGGCCCAGACGGCATCCTGCGCGACCGGGCGGGTCGGCGCGTCGAGATGACGATCATGACCACCGCCGGCAACACCACGCGGGAGCAGATCCAGCTCGCGATGCGGGACCAGCTCAAGCAGGTCGGCATCGAACTGCGAATTGACAATCGGCCGGCCTCGGTGTTTTTCGGCACCGTCGTGCCGCAGCGACAGTTCCCGCACCTGGCGATGTACGCCAGCCTGTTCACGCCCGAGTCCATCCCCGTCAACCGGTTCCACAGCAGCCAGATCCCGACCCGCGAGAACGGATGGGTCGGGGACAACCGCGTGGGCTGGCGCAACGCCGAGAACGACCGCCTGTGGGAGCAGTTGGCCTCCGAGCTGGACGAACGGAGGCGCGTCGCCCTGTTCCGACGCCAACAGGAGATCTTCGCCGAGGAACTGCCCTACCTGCCTTTGTACTTCCGGCTGGACCTAACCGCCTCGCACCGCCGCCTGCGCAACGTTAGGCCGACCGGGCTGGCGACGTACTACCTGCCGTGGAATGTCTGGGAGTGGAGGTGGGACCTATAGGCGCTCAGACGCCGGCTGCCTCCGCGCCGTCGCGGATCCAGGCCCAGGCCATGTGGGCGGTGTTGGACGCCACCCCGATCTGACCGGCCGCGGAGACGACGATCAGCCCGCCGGTACCCCCGAGGTCCGCGACCGCGGCCAAGCCCTGCTCAGCCGCCGCCTGCCCGCCTGCCGGGAGGGCACGGACCGCGTGGTAGGCTGCCAGCGCCCGGATGAAGTACTCGCCTTCCCCGGTCCCCGACGCCGCGCCCGCCGGCTCGGCGTAGGTTCAGGCGCCTGGGATCGGCGTATCCCCCACGCGGCCCGGCCGCTGACCCACTCGGCCGCCCGTGGAGGTGGCGGCGGCGACACACCCCAGTGCGTCCGCGGCGACCGCCCCGACCGTCCCCGTGTGCGGGACGGTGCGGCCCCGGAAGTACTCTTCGAGTCGCCGGCGCTGGCGTTCGGTCACGAAGTACTCGGTGCTCGCCGTCTCCAGCCCGACTTCCCGGGCCAACGCGTCGGCGCCGTCGGCCACGAGCAGGACGTGCTCGGTGTCCATGACCGCCCTCGCCAGCCGGACCGGGTTCCGCACCGTCCCCACGCAACCCACCGCACCCGCCCCACGGTCGCACCCCTGCATGACCGCGGCGTCCATTTCGACCGTCCCCGCCCGCGTGAGGGCCGACCCACGCCCGGCATTGAACTCCGGGTCGTCCTCCAGGGCCGCAACCGCCTCGACGACCGCGGACAACGCGTCCCCGCCGGACCGCAAGATCTCCCAGCCTAAGCGCGCCGCGCCCAGACAACCCTCGCGCACGCGTGCCCGCCGCTCGGGGGCGATCGTCCCCGCGCCGCCGTGCACGACGATCACCGGGATGTCCGCCGTGCCCACGTGCGCTGTGTTCGACGGCGGACACAGGCGGCCCCTGCTCGATCGGGGTGGGCCGATGCGTCCGGTTACTGTCGGGGCAGGACGACGAAGCTGCCCGTCATCCCGCGGGCGGCGTGGTTGGTGATGGTGCACGCGAACGCAATTTCCTCCGTCTGCCAAGCCCTTGCGACGAACTCAACCTCGGCCTTCTTGCCCGCGTCCACGAAGATGAACCTGCGACCGTCCGCCGTCCGACCCTGCCTGGCCTCGCCCCGGACCGTGAGTTCGAGGTCGCTGAAGTACGCGGAGGCGATGTTGTGCGGACGACCCTGGGTGTCGTCGTTGGACAACCGCAGCACCACCGTGTCCCCCTCACGGATCCGGATGACGGACGGCTCGAACTTGAAGGACGTCATCGACACGTCGATCACGGTGCGGGACTGCGCCGGGGCAAACCCGACGGAGGTTACGACGAACGCAACCACCAGGATCGCGGCGAGCAGAGTGCGCACGGACATGCCGGTTCCCTCCCGTGTCCTCGTCTGGTCTGCGCGGATCTCGTTTCCATGGAACCCGTCGGCTGTAACGGCCGGGTCACGGGGAGCGCCGAAGGGCTGCTTTGCTTTTCTCCGGGACGCGTCTACTCTGGGAGGTGGGTGCGGTGCCGGCCCGGCGGCGGGACGTCGTGACGAACCCGTGGACCGCAGCCGTCCTGTGTGTGGCGGTGGCGCTCTCCGTCGGCGGACCGCCGACGCCGGATCGCCCGCCGCTGTACGTCCCCGATTCCCGCAACCACCGCATCGTCCGGGTGGACACCACGGGCGCGTGGTATGCCCTGGGGCGGTCCGGCCGCGGCCTAGGAGAGTTCGCCCATCCCCAGAGCGTCGCCGTCGATCGTCAGGGCCGGCTGTACGTCGCCGACGCCGCAAACCACCGCATCGTACGCGTACGCGACATCTCCGGGGCCCGGTGGACTTCGCTGGGCAGGTTTGGGGACGGCCCGCGCCGGTTCGCGTTCCCCACGGCAGTCGCCGTGGACGCGCTGGGTCGGATCTACGTGGCCGACCAGGGCAACCACCGCATCGTCCGCACGGACGACATCACGGGTGGTGGCTGGATGTCGCTTCCGCGACAGGGTGAGGGCGGATACCGTTTCGCATTCCCATCGGGGGTCGCGCTCGATCGGCGCGGCCGGATCTACGTCGCCGACAGCCACCACCACCGGATCGTGCGGATGGACGAACTCAGCGGCGTCGGCTGGCAGGTGTTCGGAGGGCCGGGCGACGGCGTCGGGATGTTTTTCTTTCCTGCCGCGGTGGCCGTGGACGGGTCGGATCGGATTTACGTCGCTGACCGCGGCAACCACCGGATCGTGCGGATGGACGACATGCGCGGGGCCGGCTGGGTGGCGTTCGGGCGGCGCGGGAACGGCCGGGGAGAGTTCCTGTTCCCCTCCGGTGTCGAGGTCGACGCGTCCGGCCGCATCACGGTCATCGACACCTGGAACCACCGTGTGGTGCGGCTCGATGACATGACCGGCGCGGGCTGGACGACTTTGGGTGTAGGTGGCGGCCGAAGTGTCCGGTTCCGCTATCCGCGGGATTTGGTGACGTACGCGCCCTGACGGGCCCTGTCATCCCACACCGTTCCGCTCAGCCGCCCAGGTAGGCCTTCTTGACGTCCGGGTTGGCCTGCAGGTCGGCGGCGGGTCCGGCGAGCACGATCGTCCCCGTCTCCATCACGTACCCTCGGTGGGCCACCTGCAGGGCCATGTAGGCGTTCTGCTCGACCAGCAGGATCGTCGTCCCCTGCTGGTTGATCTCCTGGATCGCGTCGAAGATCTGCTCGACGAGCACCGGGGCCAGGCCCATCGAGGGTTCGTCCATCAGCAGCACACGCGGCCTCGCCATGAGCGCGCGACCGATCGCCAGCATCTGCTGCTCGCCGCCCGACAGCGTACCCGCGACCTGAGCCGCCCGCTCGCGCAGGCGCGGGAACATCGCGAACACCCGCTCCAGGTCGGCCCGGATGCCGTCCGCATCGGTGCGCGCGAAGGCCCCCATCTCCAGATTCTCGACGACGTTGAGCCGGCCGAAGATTCGCCTTCCCTCCGGCACCTGGACGACGCCCCGGGCGACGATGTCATGTGCGGGCACTTTGGTCAGGTCCTCGCCGCGGAGGCGGACCTGCCCTTCCCGCGGCCTGTGCAGACCGCTGATCGTGTTCAGCGTGGTGCTCTTGCCGGCCCCGTTCGCACCGATGAGGGTGACGATCTCACCTTCCTCGACGCTCAACGAGACGCCCTTCAGCGCTTGGATGTTGCCGTAGTAGACGTGGAGGTTTTGGACTTCCAGCAACGGCATCCTCAGGTCCCTCGGGCCGCCCTGACTAGCCCGTGGCAGCCCTTCGCGTGCCGAGGTAGGCTTCGATCACGCGCGGATCGTTCTGCACCTCGCCGGGCGTGCCCTCGGCAATCTTCATCCCGTAGTCGAGCACGGTGACGCGGTCGGAGATCGTCATCACGACACGCATGTGGTGCTCGATGAGCAGGATCGTGATGCCCAGCTCGTCGCGCAGCTTCCGGATGAACGCGATCATCTCCAGCGTCTCGACCGGGTTCATCCCCGCCGTCGGCTCGTCCAGCAGCAATAGCTTCGGCCTGGTGGCCAACGCGCGGGCGATCTCCAGCCGGCGCTGCTCCCCGTAGGGCAGGTTCTTGGCCAGGAAGTCTCCTCGGCCCCGCAGCCCCACGAACCGCAGCAGCCGCCGCGCTTCCTCGTGGGCCGCCCGCTCCTCCTGCCGCGTGTAGGGCGAACCGAAGATCGCACCAACCCACGTCGACTTCAGGTGGATGTGCTGGCCAACGAGCACGTTCTCCAAGGCCGTCATGTTGGCGAACAGCCGGATGTTCTGGTACGTCCTCGAGATCCCCAGCCGCGCGATCTCGTCCGGCAGCAGGCCGTCGATCCGGCGGTCGCGGAACAGGATCTGTCCTTCCTCCGGCCGATAGAAGCCGGTGACGCAGTTGAAGAACGTGGTCTTGCCGGCGCCGTTGGGGCCGATGATGCTGTGGATCGACTGCTCGGCGACCTCCAGGTCGAGCCCGCTGATCGCCACCAGGCCGCCGAAGCGCTTGGTCATGCCCACGGAGGTCAAAATTGCCACGCTAGCCTCCGACCTGCGTCTCCGCCGCGGCGAGCGCCGGTTCGGGAGCGGGTTCGGCGGCCACGACCTGCGGTTCTTCGCCCACCTCGTGGAGTTCGCGCTGCTGCTGTGCCGCCGGCCACAGTCCCTCCGGTCGCAGCAGCATCATCGCCACGAGCAGCGCGCCGTAGACGAGGAAGCGGAACTCCCCGAACTCCCGTAGCAGCTCGGGCAGACCCACCAACGCCGCCGCGCCGACGATGACGCCGGGGATGCTTCCGATCCCACCGACGATGATCAGCGCCAAGACGTTGATCGAGATCAACAACTGGAAGCTGTGCGGGAAGACGGACCCCACCATCACCGCGAAGATGGCCCCGCCCACTCCCGCGAATGCTGCTCCCAGTCCGTAGGCGAGCAGCTTCACGCTGACCAGGTTGATCCCCAGGGCCTGGGCGACGTCCTCGTCTTCCCGGATGGCCATCCAGGCACGGCCCAGCCGGGAGTCGCGCAGACGCCACGCCACATAGGCGACGACCGCCGAACTGACGAGTGTCAGGTAGAAGAGGTGTTCGGGCCCGACCAGTTCGAAACCGCCGATGGTGGGTTTGGGGATGGCCAGCAACCCCTGCGATCCTCCCAGCCACGGGCGCAGGGCGTCGGACAGCACGAGCAGGCGTACGATCTCGCCGAACCCCAGCGTCGCGATCGCCAAGTAGTCGCCCCGGATGCCCAGCACCGGGATGCCCAGGATCACGCCCGCGATCAACGAGACGAGCACGGCGACGGGGACGGCGGTCCAGAAGGACCACTGCGCGATGCCCAGCTCCCCGACGGAGGTGAGCAGGCCCACGGTGTACGCACCGATCGCAAAGAACGCCACGAACCCCAGGTCCAGGAGTCCGGCAAACCCCACCTCGAGGTTCAGTCCCAGGCCCATCAGGGTGTACAGCCCTACGATCACCAGCACCTGGGCGATGAACGACCCCCCCGCGATGGGCAGCAGCGCCAGCGCCGCGATCCCCACGCCGACGAGGACCAGCCGGATCGCGAACCGGCCGGCCGGCGGCAGAGCCGCCACCCGCGAGCCGACCGCCGCAGCACGCTGCCGCCAGAGCGCCACCGCCACCGCCGCCGCTGCACCGCCGGACACCGCTCCCGCCGTCGTGAGACCTTGGGCGGCGAACACGAACTCGCTGACCCTCGCCGGCAGCCCCTCTGCCTGGAGGACCAACTGGAGCAGGTCCTGGAAGAGGCTGAGCAACAGGATGCTCCACACGCCCCACAGCAGCGGACGCCGCAACCCCAGCGGCAGCAGGTACGCGAGGGAGCCGAGCAGTCCGAAGACCGCTCCCCCGAGTACCAGCCACACGGCCGCGGAAGGGACTTCGCGCCCCATGCGGAGTAGCTCGAACAGCGTCGGCGAGGCATTGACGAACATCGCGCGGAGGTTGACCGCCGCGCCGACGACCACGAACCCCGCGAGGCACATCCCTGCCACACCGCCGGCGACACCCCCTCCGGCCAGGACGACCACAGGCCCCGCCGGGGTGCGCAGTGCCGCCAGGTAACCCGCCCCGACCAGCGCCAGGAGCAGTAACACCTGGCCCAGAGAGAGGACATCGGCAACGACCCACCGCTGGTGGAGTGCTTCAACCATGCCGGTGATCGAGACGAAGACTGCGGCGATTCCCAAGACGGCTCCGACCGCCAGCCAGCCCCGCGCCGGACGTCCGCGCGTCATCACTCGTTCCCCCCGCTCACCGGCGTCCGCAACGCTACGCCCTCTTGCCCGCGAGCCGCTCGCCGAGGATCCCCGACGGGCGGAAGATCAGGACCATCACGAGCATCGTGAACGCGATCACGTCCTTGAGCTGGTAAGGTGCGACGATCCCCAGCCCGTCCAGGAACAGGGCCGGGCCGATGGACTCGACGACACCCAGGAACATCCCGCCCAACATCGCGCCGGGGATGTTCCCGATCCCGCCGAGCACCGCGGACGTAAACGCCTTGATCCCCGGGACGAAGCCCATGAAGAAGTGGACCTGCTTGAACACCAGTGCGTATAGGATGCCGGCCACGCCGGCCATCGCTCCGCCGATCGCGAAGGTGGTGACGATGATCCGGTCGACGTTGATCCCCATCAGCGCCGCCGCTTCCTTGTCCTCCGAGACGGCGCGCATCGCCTTGCCGACCTTGGTGCGCATCACGATCGCGTACAGGATGGCCATCATCACCGCCGCCGAGACGATGACGACCCCCTGTGTCTTGAGGATCGTGATCCCCCCGATCGCCCACTCGCCCCGCAGGATCCCGATTTCCGGGTAGGCCCGGAACCCGGATCCGTACAGCCCGCGAAATGCGTACTGCAGGAAGAACGAGGCGCCGATCGCGGTGATCAGCGGCACCAGGCGTGGCGCTCGGCGCAGCGGACGGTAGGCCACACGCTCCACGAGGACGGCCACGCTCGTCGACGTCGCCACCGAAACCGCGAGGATGAGCAACAGTCCAAGGATCGGGTGGCGGTCCAGGAATCCGGACGCCGCCAACGGGGCGGCGACGAAGTAAGCGGTGTACGACCCGCTCATGAACACCTCGCCGTGGGCGAAGTTGATCATACGCAGGATTCCGTACACCATCGTGTAGCCCAGCGCGATTAGCGCGTAGATGCCTCCCTGCGACAGCCCGAAGATCGCGAAGTCCGCCCACTGCTCCCGGGTGTAGCGCCCGGTCGTCAGCGTCCCGATGGTGCCCCACACGACGATCGCGACGACCCCGATTCGGAACGCCCACAAAAAGGCGTCGACGAAGTTCAGCCGCAGGATCCCCGTCCTCTGCACGCTACGCCCCCGCCGTCGGTGTGCCGTGCCCGATCTTCACAGAGACTACCAGCCGTCGCGAAAAAGCCCACGGGGGGATGGGGCAACCGACGACGGGATTGCCACGCATCCCCCCGCGTTCTGGCTGCCGGGTCGCGTCCCTACCGGCGCGGCCACACCTTCCGGGGATCCGTCCCCGGGCTCCACTGGGCCGGATCCGCCGACACCACCTCGTACACCGCGATCTTCGGGTCCGCGCAGTCACCGAACTGGTTGCACGTCAGGTTGCCGGTGATCCCGCGGAAGTTCCGCGTCGCGAACAGCGCGTCACGCAGCGCCCTCCGGCCGATGTAGGTATTCCCGGCGGCGTCCTTGCGCGCCACCCGCTCGATGGCGGCGAAGATCATCATCGCCGCGTCGTAGGCGTGCGCGTGGAAGGCCGACAGAGGCCGCTCGCCGTAGCGCTGCTGGTGCTTGCGCAGGAACTCGGTGTAGCGCGGGCCCAGCGCCTCCTCGCTGAGGTCGGGGCTGCTCAGAAACATGCCGCGGGCCGCCGGGCCGGCCGCCCGGAGGAAGTCCGGAGAGAACGTCCCGTCGGCAGCCATCAGCCGCGTGCGCTCCAGACCCGACACCTCCTTGGCCTGCCGGGTGATGTGCCCGCCCTCGGCCACGAAGATCGGGTAGTAGATGACGTCCGGGCGCCCCGTCGCGATCCGGGTGAGCACCGGCCGCATGTCGGTGTCACCGGGCGAGATCGCCTCCTGGGCCGTGATCGTGCCACCCAGACGCCGGTAGACGTCGGCGAACACGTTCGCCAGCCCCTCCGCGTACGGGCTGCCGTCATGAATCGTGGCCGCCCGGCGGGAGGAAAGCGCGTGGTAGGCGAAGTGCGCTGCCACACGCCCCTGTACCTGGTCGTTGTGCGCCGTCCGAAGGTAGCCGTCGTAGGTGGGGCCGCGGTCCGGTGCGGTCAGCCGCGGCGCGGTGTTGGACGGGGACACCGTCACGATCCCGGCGCGCCACAGGATGGGAGCCCCGGGGACCGCCTCGCTGGAGCAACTCGAACCGACGGCGGCGACGACCTGCCGGTTGGCCGCGATCTTCGTGGCCGCGGTCACCCCGCCCTCGGCATTGCAGCCCGAGTCCTCACCGATCAGCCGAATCGGGTGCCCCGCGACTGTCCGCTTGTCGGCGATAGCCAGCTCGATGCCGCGCCGGCTGTCCACCCCCAAACTGGCGTTCGGACCTGCGATGACCAACCAGTAGGCGATGATGATTGGCTGTCCGCGCGCGACCCGCACGACCCCGATCGGGTCGGTCACCGGCCCGAGCCGCACGGGAGCGGCTGCGGCGTACGAGGTCAAGGCGACCAGCAACGCCAGAACGACCGTGCCCCAAACCCTCGGTCTGTTCATCCCTTCCCTCCTCTCCGCATGGTATCTGCCGGGCAAGATCCGGCACGGTATCCACACTTTTCACCAGACAATCTCATACTATACTTCACGAACTTCGCAACACCTGTCTACTCGCTTCCTCGACGCTGTGGCTCCACCCCCCTTTGAAGCCCTGTTCCGCCGTTCGCCCGGACCGGGCCGAGGTTTTTCCCGCGGGTGCTGCGCGGTCAGGAATAACGTTCTCGCCGCGCCATCGACCTCCTGCTCGCCATGTGACCGACTGACTCCGCCCTTCCTGCCCGCGCCGCCCGGCCTCACCGTTCGCGGAGGAGGCTGAGCAGCAGGAAACCCACGTTGGCGGGTCGCTCCGCCAGACGGCGCATGAAGTACGGGTACCACTCGGTGCCGAAGGGCACGTAGATCCGGAGGTTGTAACCCTCCCGCACCAGCCGCCTCTGCAGATCCCGCCGGATGCCGTACAGCATCTGGAACTCATACCGAGTCGGTGGAATTTCCCGCTGTCGGCAGAACCGCTTGGCGTGGTTGATGATGGCCTCGTCGTGCGTGGCGATCGCCGGGTAGCGCCCGGCCACGAGCAGGCGCTCCATCAGCCGTACGAAGTTGCGGTCCACGTCCCGCTTGCGGGGGTAGGCCACGTCGGGCGCTTCGGCGTAGGCCCCCTTGCACAGGCGGACGCGGGCGCCCTCGGCGATCAGATCCTCCACGTCTCGCTCGCTGCGGTACAGGTACGCCTGGATCACGACGCCGACCGTGTCCGGCCCGTATCCCCGCCTGCGGAGCTCGCGGTACAGGTCGAGGGTCATCTGCGTGTAGTGGCTGCTCTCCATGTCGATCCGGACGAAGTTGCCGTACTGTGCGGCTTCGTCGCAGATGCCCACCATGTTCTCCATGCACAGATCCCACGACAGGTCGATGCCCATCTGCGTCAGCTTCAACGAGACGTTGGCGCCGAGTCGGCGCTGTGCGATCGTGGCGAGGACCCGGCGATACATCGCGGCGGCGGCGTGGGCTTCTGTGGGATTGGTCGTGCGCTCGCCCAGAAAGTCCAGCGTGGCGAGCATCCCCTGCGTGTTGAGCTCACCGAGCACGCGGCAGGCATCCTCCAGCGTGTCGCCGGCGACGAAGCGCCGCGCGGCCCGATGCGCCAGACGGTTGCGGGTGACGAACGCCTGCAGATCCTTGCGCTCGGAGAGCCAGACGAAGAGTTGGCGCAGCACTCTGCGAGGATTCCGGGTCGCAGGGTGCGGTTCCTCCGTGGGGCGACGGTCTCAGTACCAGCCCCTGTCCCTCATCGCGTCGGCGACGCGCTTGACCGCGATGACGTACGCCGCATCGCGCAGGGAGATCTGGTCCATCGCCGCCAGACGGAGCACGTTGGTCGCGGCCCGAACAAGGACCTGCTCGAGACGGCGCGTCACTTCGTCCTCGCTCCAGTAGTAGTGCTGCAGGTTCTGCACCCACTCGAAGTAGGAGACCACGACCCCGCCGGCGTTCGCCAGGATGTCCGGGATCACCGTCACGCCGCGCCGGAAGAGAATCTCGTCGGCCTGGGGGGTCGTCGGACCGTTGGCCGCCTCGGCTACGATGCGCGCCCGAACCCGGTGCGCCACATCGGCGTTGATCGCGTTCTCCAGCGCCGCCGGCACGAGGATCTCACACGGCAGCGTCAGCAGCTCCTCCTGCCCGATCGGCCTGGTCCCCTCCAGGTCGACGACCGATCCGGTCTCCTGCTTGTGCCGGATGGCCGCACCGGGCGAGATGCCGTCTTCTGCGAACACCGCGCCCCGCGAGTCGCTGATTGCGATGACGCGGGCTCCCATCTCCGACAGGAAAGCGACGACGTGCGCGCCGGCGTTGCCGAAGCCCTGCACGGCCACCCGCGCGCCGCGCAGCTCAACGCCCCGCTCGCGGGCGACCTCCCGGACCACGAAGGCACAGCCCCGGGCGGTCGCGGTATCGCGCCCCGCCGACCCGCCGATGGTAGTCGGCTTTCCGGTGATCACGCCTGGCGTGTAGAACCCGCGCAGCCGGCTGAACTCGTCCATCATCCAGGCCATGATCTTCGGGTTGGTGTAGACATCCGGGGCCGGGATGTCCTGCTCGGGTCCGACGATGCGTGCGATCGCCGCGATGTATCCCCGGCTCAACCGCTCCAGCTCACCCTCGCTGAGCGATCTCGGGTCGCAGATCACCCCGCCCTTGGCCCCGCCGTAGGTGATGTTCGCCAGGGCGTTCTTGAAGGTCATCCACATCGCCAGGGCCTTGACCTCCTCGAGCGTCACGTCGGGATGGTATCGAATCCCCCCCTTCGTGGGGCCCAAGGCGTCGTTGTGCTGGGCACGGAAGGCCCGGAAGTTGCGGATCCTCCCGTCGTCCATGCGGATCGGGATGTTGACCTCCAGGACGCGCAGGGGTTCCTTGAGGATCTCGTAGACGTCCGGGGGCAGCTTAAGCCGCTCGCACGCAGCGCGCACCTGCCCTCGGGCAGTCTCCAGCGCATTGGGGGCGTCCATGGCAAACTCCAACCGGCGGCCTACCGCCGGGCGCCGACGATCTCCCTCACCGACACAATCCGCACGCCCGCAGATTCGATCTCCGCCACCATGTCCCGGAGGACCTCCGCGGTGTTCGGTCGGTTCGCGTGACCGATCGCGACGGCGCTGCCGCGCTCCCTTGCGACGCGGATCAGCAGCCGGACCTGTGTGCGGATCGCTTCCGGGTCGGTGCTGTTGTCGAGAAACACCGCCCGCGCCGCGACCGGCACCCCGAGCTCGGCCGCGACCTGGTCCACCACGCTGTGCGGCGACGTTCGCGAGTCGACGAAGAACAACCCGCGCTGTTGGACCACCCGCAGCACCGCGCGCACGACCCGCGCGTCGGCGGTGCCGCGCGAACCCATGTGGTTGTTGACGCCGACCACCCCCGGCAGACCGTCGAGGTTTTGGGCCACCACACGCGCGATCTGCTCGTCCGTCATGGCCGCGTGCACGCCGCCGGGGCCCATCAGCTCGACCTTCGCGGCGTCGTCCGGCTCCATCGGCTGGTGCAGCATCACCACCAGGCCGCTCGCCGTGGCCTCGCGCGCGAGCTCCGTCGAGTGGCGCAACCCAGGCAGGATCGCCAGCGCCACCGGCCGGCCGATCGCCAGCGCCCGGGTCAGCTCGCCGAGGTTGCCTCCGGCGTCGTCGAGGATGATCGCCACCCGGGGCTGGGCGAACGGCACGACGGAGCCCGTTCTCAGTCTGAGGAGGATCCGCAGGACGGGCAGGACTTTGCCCTCTGCTTCTAACCCGATCTCGATCACCTGACCAGAGTCCTGGGGCCGGCTGGCTACGACGACGCCCCCGGATTCCTCCGCCGCGCGCACGAGGTGGCCGGTAACCACCTTGAGGTTCGCCGTGGTCGGTACCGTGACGGTGTACACGACGTGGCGCCAGCGCAAAGACCCTTCCCGGCGGACCTCTTCGGCCTGCGGCTGAGCCTCGGCGCCGTCTGGGAGGGCCGCCAGCACCTCGTCGCGGAGGCTGTCGGCTCGCGGATCGAGATCGCGGAAGTCGGCGGCGGGTGCCGTGGGAGCCGGTGAGGGCACGACCGACGGGGGCGTGCCGGTGGCCACAGGCGGAGGTGCGGGCGAGCGGGTCTCTGGGGCGACGCGGACGCAGGCGAAAACACCGGCGACCACGACCAGCACGACCGCCCCGAGCAGGGGCAGCCGCTTCAGGGCGCGGCCCTTGCGGCCCCCGCCACGTGCTCGTCCGCCCCGCCTGTGTCCCAAGGGGAACTCACCTTCTCTGGATCGCCTCGATCGCCCGGCGCAGTTGCTCGAGCCGGATCGCGTTGGCCTCGGCCTCGCTTCTGCCCTCGACCTTGGCCCCGGCGACGACGTCCGGCTGGATGCCTTTCGAGTGCACGTCGCGCCGGGCCGGCGTCAGATACTTGGCCGACGTGATCGTCGCGCCGCGGCCCCCCGGCAAGTCGACGACCGAGGTGATCACGCCCTTGCCGAACGTCCGCTGGCCCACCAGGGTGGCGACGCCCGAGTCCTGGAGCGCACCGGCGAGGATCTCGCTGCATGAAGCCGTCCCCTCGTTGACCAGTACGGCCACGGGCTTGCGGTACTTCTCGCGCGGTGTGGCGTTGACCGCGCGGCTCCGACCGTTGCGGTCCACCTCGTACAGGATCGGACCCCGCGGCACGAAGTGGTCCGCGACCCGGGTGCACTGGTCCACCAGCCCACCGGGATTGAAGCGCAGGTCCAGGATCAGACCCGCCGTCGAGGCGGCCTGCACCCGGCGCATCTGCTGCGCGAACCGCTCGGCGGTGTCCTGGTGGAAGGCTAGGATGCGGATGTAGGAGACGTTGGCGCGGCGGATCAGCTCACGTTCGTTGTCAGACAGCCCCCGCTCGTCCTGCACGCTGACGATCTCGATCCGGTCGCGGGTGATCGCGACCTCGAAGGCTTGTTCACCGCGCACGATCCGCAGCTTCACCTGCGTGCCCCTGGGGCCCCGGATGCGCGCCACGGCCTCCTCGATTGGCATGGTGTCGGTGGGAACGCCGTCCACGTGCGTGATGTGGTCTCCGGCGCGCAATCCGGCGCGCGCCGCCGGCGTGTTCTCGATCGGCGAGACGACAACAAGCCGCCGGTCCTTCTTCTCGATGAAGATCCCGATCCCGAAGAAAAAGCCCCGGAAGTCCTCCTGGAACCGTCGGAAACCCTGCTGGTCGAAGAACGCGGTATAGGGGTCGCCCAACGCTTCCAGCATCCCGCGCGCGGCACCGTCGTACAGCTTGCGCCAGTCGAGATTCCGCTGGATGTAGGTGCGCTGCAGTTCGTCGGCGAGCGCCTGCAGCATCCGCAACCCCTCGCTACGCGGGTCGGCGGCCTCGACCGCGTTGCGCGACCCCAGCGCGTAGCCCGCCGAGAACACCAACAGCAAGGCCACCAGCCCTGCCAGCCATGGGACGGCGGAATGTGGCTTCCTCATCTCGGCACCCTCCGACCGACGCACCGGGGCCAAGACGCCCTGGTCATCGGTTCCCGATCCTGTGTCTACCTTCCCAGCGGGTCGACCGGCCGTCCGTCGACGCGGACCTCGAAGTGGAGATGCGGCCCGGTGCTGTAGCCGGTGCTGCCCACGCGCCCGATCACCTGTCCGCGGGCCACGACCTGGCCGGTGCGCACCAGGATCTGTGACAGGTGTCCGTAGAGGGTCGTGACACCGGACCCGTGGTCGAGCAGCACCATCTTACCGTACCCCCCGAACCAGCCGGTGTAGAGGACCTTGCCCGGCGCGGCGGCGAGGACCGGGCTCCCCCAAGGCGCGGCGATGTCCACACCGTTGTGCATGCGCGTGAGACGGAAGATGGGGTGCCGGCGCAGCCCGAACCCCGACGTGATCGCCCCGCGCGCCGGCCACAAAAACCCCGCGCGCACGCGCAACCCCAGGCGGTGCGGGTCCGGACCGGTTGACGGGGTCAGCTGCCGGATGAGGCGCTCCAGCCGGCGCGAGTCCTCCTCGAGCTCCGCGACCAGGTTCTCGAAGGTCGCGCGCTCCCGCTCGATCCGCCGCAGCAGCGCCCGCTTGCTCTCCTCCTGCGCCTCCAGCGACCGCTTTCGCGCGGCCACTTCCTGCACGAGTGACTCGATCTCCGAACGCTGCTCGGTCAGTTCTTCGCGCAGCGCCTGCCACGTCTGGCGTTCACGCGCTGTCCTCCGAATCAGATCAGCATCGGCGCTCACGATCCGACCGAGGAAGTGGAATCGGGTCACCAGTTCCCCGAAGTCGGCTGCCCCGAGCAGGACGTCGACGTAACCGGTCCTCCCCCATCGGTAGATGTCGCGCAGGCGGCCGGCCAGCTGCTTCTCGCGCAGCGCGAGAAGCTCGGTGAGCGCCATCACGCGGATCTCCGTGGCTTCCTGCCGTTTGCGCACAAACCGCAGCCGGGACTCGAGGTCGCGCAGTTCGGCCGCCAACCGATCGCGCGTGTCTTCGATCTGCCGCAGTTCGCCCAACACGCTCCGCTCGGCCCGGCGCGTACGACGGAGTTCGCGGCGCTTTTCGTCCAGCTGCTGGCGGATCTCGTCCAGCTCCTGCCGCTTCTGCTGGACGGTGGCGGTCCCCGCCTGCACGGGTATGGCCGCCACGAGGACCGCCACCACCGCTGCCGCTGCGCGATGCCGGGCCCGCCTCACCGCTACACCCTCAGGAAACGGGCGATCGCCAGCAGGCTCCCCCCCACGCCGACGATCGCGCCTCCGACCAGCAACGCCCTCGCCAGGACCGGCAGCGCCGCGGACAGGCCGACCGCCGGCAGGACCGGCCACGCCTCCAGCACCCAATCCAGCACGACCGCGTACCCGACGCCCAAGACGACCAGCGCCACGCACGCCGCCATCGTTCCCTGCAGCAGGCCTTCCACGACGAACGGCCCGCGCACGAACGCATTCGTCGCACCGACCAGCCGCATGATCTCGATCTCAGCACGGCGCGACGCGATCGTCAGTCGGAGCGTGTTGAGGATCACCACGAGCGCGACGGCCGCCAGCAGAGCGGTCGCTCCGACCCCGACGCCGCGTGCCAGGCGGGAGGCCGCGACGACCCGATCGGTGACGTCGGCGCCGTAGGTGACGTCCTGCACGCCGGGGAGGTCGGCGAGGCCGCGCGCCACCGTCGCCAGATCGGCCGCCCGAATGGCGCGCACCTCGAAGGAGTCCGGCAGGGGATTGGTCCGGACGACGTCGCGCAGATCCACGTTGTCCGCCAAGGACGCCTGCAGGCGCTGCAGGGCCTGCTGGCGCGATACGAACGTGACGCTGGCCACCCCCGGCGTCTGCTCGATCTCGCGGCGCAGCGCCTCGATGCGCTGTGGGCTGATGCCGTCCTTGACGTAGACGACCGCGACGAGCTGCTCTTGCACCCGCGCCGCCAGCAGGCTGAGGTTCATCGCCAGCAGCACCGACGCCCCCAGTGCCAGCAGCGCCACGAGGATCGTGGTGACCGCTGCGGTGCTCATCAGCCCGTTGCGACGGAAGGCCACCCCGCCCTCGTGGACGGCGTAACCGACCGACGCGGCCAGCGCGCGCAGGCGAGCGCGCAGGGGCACGCTGGCAGGGCGCGGGGCCGGGCGGAAGACCGGGGCCTTCGCCGGTGCGTCCGCCATGCCGGAGTCCACGGGGCGAGCGGGCGTCTGGGTGGGCATCACCGCCCCGGCGCCTCCCTCGTGCGCCCCGACGCGTACCGACCCTGCGCCTCGTCGCGGACGATCCGTCCGCCGTGCATCTCCACCACGCGGCGGCGCAGGATGTCCACGATGGTCTTGTTGTGGGTCGTCATCACGACCGTGGTCCCCCGCAGGTTGATGCGCGAAAGCAGCTTGACGATCTCCCACGAGGTGTCCGGATCCAGGTTGCCAGTGGGCTCGTCGCACAGGAGCAAAGGCGGGTGGTTGACGATCGCGCGCGCGATGCTCACGCGCTGCTGTTCGCCGCCGGACAGCTGGTGCGGAAACGCGTCGGCGCGGTCCACGAGACCGACCAGTTCCAAAGCGGCCCGGACGCGGCCGGGGATCCAGTCCGGCGGCGTCCCCGTCACGCGCAGCGCGAAGGCGACGTTCTCGAAGACGGTGCGGCCCGGGAGGAGCTTGAAGTCCTGGAACACGACCCCCATCGCGCGGCGCAGCCGGGGGATGGCGGCGGGATGCAGGGCGTGGACGGCGAACCCGGCGACGTGGATCGCCCCGCGGGTGGGGACCTCTTCCCGGTACAGCAGGCGGAGCAGCGTGGACTTGCCCGTGCCGGTCGGCCCCACGACGAAGACAAACTCCCCCTCTTCGACCGAGAGGGAGACGTCCTGCAGCGCCGCGATGCCGTTGGGAAAGACCTTCGTGACCGCGTCGAGGGTGATGATCGGCACGATCGTTGGCTCCGATGCGATGCTGCGATTGTCGCTGCGTTCGACCCGCAACGGCGGAAATCCTGCCGTTTTGACGAAGACGAGCCCCGCTTTAGGACCGTCGGCTTCGCACTCCGCGCGTCAACAGCCTGTCCAGCTCCCACGCCTGCATGGCCAGTCGCATCGACTCGTTGGTCATGTTCATCTGCACCGGCGTGACCGAGATGTAACCGGCCGCCAGGGCGTGGCTGTCGGTCCCCTCCGGCGCCTGCCCGGTCGCGCGCTCGCCCAACAGCCAGTAGTAGGGACGGCCGCGAGGATCCTCCCGACGCTCCAGCCGGTTGATGTACCGGCCGGCGCTCTGTCGCGTCAGGGCCACGCCACGGATCTGGTCGGCAGGACGGTTCGGCACGTTCACGTTCAGCAGCGTGTCCTCCTGCATGCCGTGCCTGCAAACCTGCTGGACGAGCGCGGCCGCAAACGACGCCGCGACGTCGAAGCGAGCCTCATCCAGCGCATCCACCGATACGGCGATCGCCGGGATCCCCATAATCGCCGCCTCCATCGCCCCGGAGACCGTACCGGAGTACGTGAGGTCGTGTCCGATGTTGGCGCCGACGTTGATGCCGGAGAGGACGAGGTCGGGGCGTTGCGGCAGCAGGTCGTAGACCGCCAGCACCACGCAGTCCGCCGGCGTCCCCGTCGTCGCCCATGCCGCTGCGCGCGATTCGGGAATCTCGACTGCGAACGCGCGCAGTGGCTTGTGCAGCGTGATCGCGTGTCCGCTCGCCGACCGTTCGTGGTGGGGCGCCACGACGTGTACGATCCCGACCGTCTCCAGCGCGCGCACCAGCGCGTGCAGCCCCTCGGACTGAATGCCGTCGTCGTTGGTCACGAGGATGTGCATGGGTCAGCGGCCGGCCGCGCTGCCGCCGACGGATTCCGCCATCCACATCAGATAGTCCGGGTGGCCGCTTTCGATCGGCAGCGCGACGATCTCCGGAACCTCGTAGCTGTGCAGCGCGAGGACGCGTTCGCGTAGGCGTTCGAACGATGCCGCGGTGGTCTTGGCCACCAGCAAGAGCTCGTCAGCCTCCTCGATCGCCTCCCGCCATCGGTACACGGAACGGATCCCCGGCACGACGTTCACGCACGCCGCCAGGCGTTCTTCCACCAGGGCGCGCGCGATCCGTGACGCCTCGTCCGGTGTGGACGCGGTGATCAGACAGACGAGGTACATGGAAGGTCCCAAAGTGCCGATCGGAGCTCGAACACCCCAACAGCCAGCGCGCCGGGCGACTCCCGCCTCAGTCCTGGTCCCGCCACCAGTCCGGGGAGACGTCGCGCTCCTTCTTGAAGACGCGCACGGTCGGTCGCGCGGGGACCCCCGCCTTCTCCCGCGCCACGCGCGAGCGCAGCGCCTCGTACTCCCTCAGATCGGTCAGGACTTTAATCGTGTTCCACACCGTCTCTTCCAACTGCGGTCTGGACTTCAGCAGGCCCAGCAGCGGCTCGATGATGCTCTTGTCGTGTAGCTTGCCCAGCAGTTTGACGGCCAGCCGCTGCACTTCGACGTCCTCGTCGGCCAGCAACGCGAGCAGGCGTTCCCGAGACTGAGGCCCCTGCACCTCGAACAGCGCCCGCATGGCGAACTTCCGGACCTTGGGGTTCGGGCTCTCGATCGCTTCCTGCAAGGCCCTCACCTCCTCCTCGTCCGCCAGGCGGCGGAAGGCGGCCGCCACCTCCTTGGGGAGGTGGACATCCCGGTCACCGTGCGGCGCCTCGATCACCGCCCGCTCCTCCAGGCGCGGCAGCGTGTTGACCACCGTCTCCTGCATCCGCGGGTCTGTCAGGAACAGCCGGACCATCGGCTCGACCGCGCGCTCGTCGCCGAGTTTGCCGAGCAGGGCCAGCGCGTAGCCCCGTACGTGGAAGTTGTCGTCCTGCAGTGCCTCCAGCAGCGGCTCGACCGCACGGTTGCGGATGTCCATGATGATCCGCAGCACCTGGTTGTGCACCCGGCGGCGGAGGGTGCGATCCTTGAATGTCTCCAGCAGCGGGCGTACGGCGTCCGGCCCGATCTTGATCAGCGCCTGCATCGCGCTCTGCTGCAGGGTCCGCTCACGGCGGCCCAGTACCTTGATCAGCCCTTCGACCGAACCGGGGTCGGCCGCCTGCAGCACCTGGGCGACCGCCTCCTGCACGACCTGCTCCGAGCGGTCGCCCAGCGCGAAGCGAATCCCCTGCAGGGCTCTGGCGTCCCGCACGCGCAGCCGCCCGAGGGCGTGCACCGCGCTCTTGCGGACGTACTCGTCCGGATCGTCCAGGATGCGGCTGAGCGCGTCGATGGCCTGCGCCACCAGGTCGTCGGGCGCTTCCTCCGCGTCGAGTTTGCCCAGTGCGAGCGCCGCGTCGCTGCGCACGGTCGCGTCGGGACTGCGCAGCCGCTGCTCGGCGTCCCGCAGGACCGGTTCCCAGTTGTCGATCGTCATCTCGCTGCCTCCTTGCGCCCGCACGGCTCCGGTGGCGGACCCCTCCCTGTGACCACAAGACCGATCAGCACTGAAGGTTCTGTACGCGATTGGCCGCCGATCCCCGACCGGACGCCTCGTTGCCGACCGGGGCCCGATGGATCCGCCCTGCGCGGCCCTCGGGTGGCGCGAGCGGGGTCTGGAACACGGGCAGGTCGTCTCGGCCCTATTCTCCCACGGCTGCGCGCACGGCGCAAACGGATCGCGGTTGTCCGGCGGCGGTGGCCCCTCTATACTGGACGCGAACAACTGTCCGCTGCGGGATACGAGCCGAGTGCCATCCAGGCGAGAGGGTGTCAGGCTGTCGACGCGGCCGGGTGGGCGCCCGTCCCCGGGGCATGCGTTCGCCAACGAGAGCGAGGCCGAGTTCGCCCGCATCCTCGACTTCTACGGACTGCGCTGGGAGTACGAGCCGCGCTCCTTCGCCCTGAGGTGGGACGACCGGGGGAGGGTCACCGAGCGGTTCACCCCAGACTTCTACCTACCCGACTTCGATCTGTACATCGAGCTGACGACGCTCCGCCAGGAACTGGTCACCCGCAAGAACCGCAAGATCCGCCGACTGCGCGAGTTGTACCCGGGCGTGCAGGTCAAGGTCTTTTACGGGCGCGACTTCCGCCGCCTGCTGAGCAAGTACGGCCTGCGCGGGCCGACCTCCAAGCCGCGGTGAACCCCCTGGACGCGGACGTTGCAGAAGTGCTGGTGCCGGCCGACAGACTGGCCCAGCGCGTGCGCGAGCTCGCCGCGGAGCTCGACCGCCACTACGCCGGCCGACGGCCCATTCTCATCGGCGTGCTGCGGGGCAGCGTCTACTTCCTCGCCGATCTCAGCCGAGCGATGACGACGCCACACGAGATCGACTTCATGGCGATCTCGGCATACGGCACCCGCCACGCCGTGACGGGTGCGGTACGGCTGCTCAAGGACCTCGACGAGGAGATCACCGACCGCGACGTCGTCCTCGTGGAGGACATCATCGACACCGGACTGACAGCCGCCTACCTGACCCGGCTGCTCCGCGCCCGGCGGCCGGCGAGCTTCACCATCTGCACGCTGCTCGACAAGCGCGTGCGCCGCATCGCAGAGTCTCTGCCCATCGCCTACGTCGGGTTCGAGATCCCTGACCGGTTCGTGGTCGGCTACGGGCTGGACCACCGCCAGCTGTACCGCAACCTGCCCTACATCGGGGTGCTGAAGGAAACCGTCGGCGGGGGCTAGGGCGCGGGCGGTTTGGTGCCGACGGCGCGTGGTCAGTCCGCCTGCGCCCCCACGGGTTCGCGCTTGGCCTCGAAGACGATCCGGCCGTCCCGCACGTCCACGACGACCGTGTCTCCGTGCTTGAACCGCCCGCGGAGCAACTCGTCTGACAGCGGGTCTTCCACCAGTCGCTGGATCGCCCGGCGCAAGGGACGGGCGCCGTAGGTGGGATCGAACCCCTCCTGCACGAGCAGACCGCGCGCGGACCCGGTGAACTCGATCTCCATGCCCTGCCCGCGCAGTTCACGCCGTACGCGCTCGAGCAAAATGTCCACGATGGCGTGCATCTGCTCGCGCGTCAACGCGCGGAACACGATGATCTCGTCGATCCGGTTGAGGAACTCCGGCCGGAAGGTGCGCTTAAGTTCCTCCATGACCTGTTCGCGCATCCGCTCGTACGCCCGCTGCGCTTCCGCCCGCTCGTCCGTAAGCGCCCGGAAGCCGAGCATCGGGGTGTCGCGCTCGATCTGCGGCGCGCCCACGTTGCTGGTCATGATCAACACACAGTTCTTGAAGTCCACCGTACGCCCCTGGGCGTCCGTCAACCGGCCGTCGTCGAGGATCTGCAGCAGCACATTGAAGATCTCCGGGTGGGCCTTTTCGATCTCGTCCAGCAGGACCACGGAGTACGGCCGCCGCCGGACCTGCTCGGTCAGCTGGCCGCCCTCCTCGAAGCCGACGTAGCCCGGAGGCGCCCCCACCAGCCGCGACACCGTATGACGCTCGCTGTACTCGGACATGTCGATGCGGACCAGCGCGTTCTCGTCGCCGAACAGGAACTCGGCCAGCGCTCGCGCCAGTTCGGTCTTACCCACGCCCGTGGGTCCCAAGAAGATGAACGACCCGATCGGGCGGCGTGGATCCTTCAGCCCTGCGCGCGCGCGCCGCACGGCGCGCGACACCGCGGCCACCGCCTCGTCCTGGCCGACGACCCGCTCGTGCAGCTTCTGCTCCATCTCCAACAGCTTCTGGGTCTCCTCCTGCACGAGCTTGGTGACCGGGATCCCGGTCCACGACGACACGATCTCGGCGATGTCGTCGTCGGTGACGACGGTCATGTCCCGACCGCGTTCGGCCCTCCGCGCCGACTCCAGCTCTTCGTACTTCTGCCGCAGGGCCTTCTCGCGGTCGCGCAGCTGGGCGGCCCGCTCGAAGTCCTGGTTCTTGATCGCCTCTTCCTTCTCGCGGCGCGCCTTCTCGACACGATCCATCGCCTGGCGAACTTCCTGCGGCAGGAAACTCGCCTGCAGGCGGATGCGACTAGCGGCCTCGTCCATCAAATCGATCGCCTTGTCCGGCAGGAAGCGGTCGGTGATGTACTTTTCGGCCAACGTGGCCGCGGCCACCAGCGCGGGGTCGCTGATCGTCACCCCGTGGTGCGCCTCGTAGCGTTCGCGCAGGCCCCGCAGGATCTCCACCGTCTGTTCGACGGTCGGTTCGGCCACCAGGATCGGCGCGAACCGGCGCTCCAGCGCGGCGTCGCGCTCGATGTACTTCCGGAACTCATCCAAGGTCGTCGCGCCGATGCACTGCATCTCGCCCCGTGCCAGGGATGGCTTGAGGATGTTGCTGGCGTCGATCGCCCCCTCGGCCGCCCCCGCACCGACGAGCGTGTGCAGCTCGTCGACGAACAGGATGACCTCTCCTTGGGCCTTGCGGATCTCGTCCATCACCTTCTTCATGCGCTCTTCGAACTCGCCGCGGTACTTCGTGCCGGCGACGAGCGCCGCCAGGTCGAGCTGCACGACTCGCTTGTGCCGCAGGATCTCGGGCACGTCCCCCCGCACGATGCGCTGAGCCAGCCCCTCTACGATGGCGGTCTTGCCGACCCCGGGCTCTCCGATCAGCGCGGGGTTGTTCTTCGTGCGCCGGCTGAGGACCTGGATGACGCGTTCGATCTCCCGGTCGCGGCCGATCACCGGATCGAGCTTGTTCTCCCGCGCCATCTTGGTCAGATCCCGCCCGAACTCGTCCAACGTCGGGGTCTTGCTCGACGCCTTGGGGTACGAGGACGTGCCCTCTTCTCCGAGCAGATAGACCACCTGGGCCCGCACGCGCTCCAGATCCGCGCCCATTGCCTCCAGCACCCGGGCGGCGACACCCTCCCCCTCGCGGATCAGACCGAGCAGCAAATGTTCGGTGCCGATGTAGTTGTGGCCAAGCCGGCGGGCCTCGTCGAGTGCCAGCTCGAGGACCTTCTTGGCACGCGGGGTGAAGGCGACTTCCTCGAAGGGCGCGCGGTCGCCCCGGCCGATGGCGCTCTCGATCTCCGCCCGGACGCGATCCGCGGGGATGTTCAGGCTGTCCAGGACTTTGCTGGCGACACCCTCCCCCTCGCGCACGATGCCCAGCAGGATATGCTCCGTTCCCACCGCGCTGTGGTTGAGCCGCTTGGCCTCGTCCTGGGCCAGAATGATCACGCGGCGCGCGCGCTCGGTGAATCGCTCGAACATCGCCATTCAACGCCCCCTGCCTTGCCGAAAGCACTCACCCTGCAAGCGGTGCAGCAATCGCTGTGCCACGCTACAACTGTCCGGTGTGCTCCTCGTGAACGGATTCGCAGTGCTTGAGGTTCACTCCTCTATTCGGTCGCCCGGCACGTCTGACACCTCGTCCAACGCGTGACATCGCCCGCGCGATTTCCGGGCCACACAGACCCGCTGCCCTCCGCCGACCCCAGGGCCCGTCACACCCGGACCCGTACGATCTCGTACCGCACGGCGCCCGCCGGAGCGATCACCTCCACCACTTCGCCCACTCGGCGGCCGAGGAGGGCCTGCCCCACCGGCGACTCGTTGGAGATCCGGTCGTTCGCCGGGTCGGCTTCGGCGGACCCCACGATCTGGTACTCGAACTCCTCCCCGGTGTCGAGTTCGCGCAGGCGCACGCGGACGCCGATCGCCACCTGGTCCGTCGGGCCGTTGGCGGAGATCAGCTTGGCGTTGCGAATCAGGTTCTCCAGGGTGAGGATGCGGCCCTCAACGAACGCCTGCTCGTTCTTGGCGTCCTCGTACTCCGAGTTCTCGCTGAGGTCACCGAACGCCTTGGCCTGTCGGATTCGATCGGCGACCTCACGGCGCTTGATCGTGCGGAGATAGTCCAGTTCCTCTTCGATCCTCCGCAGACCGTCGGGCGTCAGGTACGTCTCCTTGTCCGCCATACCCAACCCGCATCCCTCCCCTGCCGGACTCGGCCCGTGCCCCACACCTCAGCGATCAAGGGAAAAGAAAACACCGTGAGCGCGGGCCCACAGCGTATCGGGTTCCATACGAACCGGTTGTCACCTTCACCGAGGAGTATACGCGATCGGTGGGCCGATTTCAAAGGCCGGGCATGGGGGCGCCCGAACTTCGCGCCGCCTCCGGGGTCGGCCCGGGGCCGCGTCCGGCGCGCCGACGGATGCGCTCGACCTCTTCGTCGGGGATCGCCCGTTCGAAACGGCGGAAGCCGGCGAGGTGGAAGCCGTGCCGTCGGCCGAGGGCGGCGATCTCCTCCACCTGCTCCAGGGTCAGGTCGCGGCCGAGCGTGAAGCTCGCGTACCGCCCTTCCAGCGCCAGGATCATGGTCTCGGCCATGCACGCGTCGCACAACCCGGGGGGCAGACCGAAATCGAACCCGAAGTCCACGTCGCCGGGCGGTCGGATCACGCTCCCGTCGATCACCAGCACGTCGTCGCGGCGCTCGTGGACGGCACGGGAGACGTTGCGCGGGCGCGCGACGTCGCACACGACGGAGCCTGGCTTGAGGTCCTCCGGCTCGATCAGCACGTCGGTGGCGCTGCTGACCGTCAGCACGACGTCGCCGTCGGCGACAGCGCCCCGCACGTCGGTGCTCACCGCCACCTCGGCTCCCGACTCGGAACGGATGACGTCGCGCAGCCTGGCCAGGCGCTGCGGATTCCGGGCGACCAGGGTCAGCCGTGGGACCTTCCGGGCCAGCATCCGCGAGCACACCGCACCGATCGATCCGGTCGCGCCGACGACCACCGCGCAAGCCTCCTCGACGGCGATCCCCACGCGCTGGGCGGCGAGCAGTGCACCTTCGACGCCGGTGGCGGCAGTGTAGGAGTTGCCCGTCGTGACCGCGATCTTCGCGCCGGCGGCCACCGTCACGCCGGCGTCGCCGACGATCGCCGTAAACGCGCCCAGCCCCATGACGCCAGCACCCAGACGCTCGCTCAGCTCAGCGCACTGCAGGAGGCGCCGGTACACGAAGCGCAGGTCGGACGCGAACAGCGTGCGCGGCGTCAGAGGCAATCCGACGAACCACCCTTCGGCCTCGGTCCCCGTCACAGACCGGACCCCCGTGATGTGCGAGACCACGAACGGCGGCACGAGGCGGAACGCCCCTTCCACCCAGCGCGCGGGCAGCCGGCGCGTGAACCCGAACTTCCGGGTGAAGTCCTCGACGGACAGGGGGTGGATGACGAAGGCGAAGCGTTGCATCTCGGTCCTCGGCGTTCAGCGGCCGGCCAGGTTACGGTCCGCAGCCCGCAGCCGCTCGTGCAGCGCCCTGAGGTCGGGCGCCCGGGGTTCGCTCAGCCACTCGACCCTGGGCCGGAAGTCGAATCGATACATCCAGTCGACGTATTCTTGCGGCGAGAGCGCGTCGGGATCCTTCCCAGCGAAGGCCACGACCAGGGCCTGCAGGAGGTTGGTGGCGAACGAGCGGCCGTTGAGCTCGGGGGCCATCGTCACCAGCATCCCCACCCCCCGGCGTCGGAGTTCCGCCACGTCCTGAGGCGTGATCGTCTGCGTCAGGACGACCTTGTCGGTCAGGTCGTCGGGCATGAACCGCCGGATTAGGTGGAAGTCGCCGGCGATCACCTCCGCCCATCGAAACGCGTGGCCGTAACGCGGCGTGATCTTGTCCTGCCGGGGGCCGATCGGGTAGAGCCACTCCAGCGGCAGCTTCGTGAGGACCGGCAGCAGGACGGCGGCGAGGACGTGCACCGAGCGCAACGACCGCAACGGGATGGGAAACCCCAGGGCGAACAGGAAGTCGCCGTACACCACCTGTGCGCCCGCCTTCCAGAAGGCCCAGGCCATGCCGTACCGGTCCACGGAACTGACCTGCAGTACACGGCGGCCGGAAAACCCGTACCCGATCTGCTGGGGCAGGTAGTCGAGGACGACGTGGGGTTCCCAGGAGTTCTTGATGCCGCTGCCGTCCACGAGCGGAGTCTTGCGGACGTGGCGGGCGAATCGCAGCGCATCCCGCATATAATAGCGTCGCGTGCCGGCCTGCAGGAACAGGTCGATGCCCCCCAGGCCGATCGCGTCTACCCGGCCGTCGAGCTCTTGGAGCAGACGGACCAGGCGCCGCTTGTCGCCATCCGTACCGATCCGCTCAATGACGACGTCTTCGCCCAGCAGTCGCAGTTCGGCACGCGCATCGCGCCGGGACGACCCGAGGCTGACGCCCACCACGTGCTTCATGCTGCCAACAGGGTAGCACGGCCGGGGGGCGTTGCCGCCGTGCTACCCGCTGCGCGGAGCGTTCTTGAGATAGAGGATCCGCAGTCCGTCCAGTGTCAGCAGGGGGTCATGGTGGTCGATGCAGGAGAGTTCCGCGGCTAGCAGACCGGCCCAGCCACCGGTGGCGATCACGACCGGCCGGCCGCCGATCTCCTGCCGCATGCGTCGGACGATCTCCTCCACCTGTCCGACGAAGCCGTAGAAGATCCCCGACTGCATCGCCGTCACCGTCGTCCGGCCGATGACGGCCCGCGGTCTTTCCAGTTCGATGCGGGGAAGCTGCGCGGTGTGCTCGGCCAGCGCGTCCATCGAGATCCCGATCCCCGGGGCGATCGCCCCGCCCAGGAAGTCGCCTTCGGCCGATACCGCCGTGAAAGTGGTCGCGGTCCCGAAGTCGGTCACGATGGCCGGACCCCCGTACTTCGCATAGGCCGCGACCGCGTTGCAGATCCGGTCGGCGCCGACCTCGCGGGGGTTCTCATACAGGATCCGCATCCCGGTCCGCACGCCGGGTCCGACCATCAGGGGTGCCACGCCGAAGTAGCGCTCCGCCAACCGTTCCATCGTGTCCATCAGCGGGGGCACCACGCACGCGATCGCGACATCGCTGACGTCCCGCATCGACAGGCCCCTGTGGTCGAACAGATCGCGGAACAGGATGCCGTACTCGTCTTCGGTCTTCTCCCAGTCGGTCGAGATCCGCCAGTGCAGCAGGGGGTCTCCGTCCCGCGTCGGGTCCGGGTAGACGGCGGCTTTGATGAGGGTGTTGTTGACGTTGATCGCCAGCAGCATCGATCTGTGGTCCTGCCCGCTACCGGCCGCCGGCCAGCCCTGCTGCCTTCACCGCCCGGTAGACCGGGACGACGATCACGGTCGCGAGCAGCGCTTCGGGGAGGCCGTGCGTCGCACCGATGAAGATCGCCGTCCCCAGCGGCCAACCGAAGAACAGCATGATCAGCCCCAGGACGCCGACGGTGTTGGTGAGCGTCCCGACCACCGCGGCCGCCGCCGGCGGGGCGTTCTCGCCGCGCAGGAGTGCGAAGGCCCCCGCACCGACCACTGCACCGGCCAGCACGGGCACGACCCAGCTCTGCGCGGTCATCGCGGACGCCACGGCGTGGTAGGCGTTCACCAGCCAGTTGGCCTCCACCCGGCCGGCCGCAAACGCCTGCTCGAACGCCGCCGCGCCGGGCCCCAGGATCGTGTAGGCAGTGGCGCCCAGGATCACGGCGGCCGCGGCGCGCGACGTGCGACGCGACAGCAAGACGAACGCGTAGTAGGCCATCACGCCGATCAGGATCCGCGGGCCGAACGCGATCACCGGGTTCTTGAAGAACGGAAGGGTCGCTCGCGTGAAGCTCGCGAACCCGAAGATCGCGCCCACCAGCGCGCCCGCCAGGGGTCCCCGCAAGATTCCCGCGAGGATCGCCGGGATGTGCATCGTCGTGGCCGCGCCCGCAGGCGTGGGCGCCGGAATGAACCCCAGACCCGGGATGAAGCCGAGCGCGATGGCCACCGCACCCAGCACCCCAACCATGGTGATGTCTTGGGCACCAAAGCGAAGGCCCCTCCGCATGTGGGGAGAGGCCGGGGCGTACGGGTTCATTTCACACCTCCGTTCCAGTCTGGTTCCAACCAGTACCGGACGGACCGAAGCCAGTCGGTTCGCCGGGGGTCCGGCTCCCCAGGGGATGCCGGCCACCACGCGGAGCGTAACATCCCGGCGCGCCGGCCCGCAACCCGCTATCCGTGGGCCGATGCAGCGGCGTCGGCGAGCCCGGGGATCCCATGCACTCCCCTGGCCGCCCGGACGGCCCGGCGGATTGCCTCAGCCACGACGGCCGGTGTTGCGGCCGCCACGGCGTCGTAGTGCCCGGCGACCTGGCCGGTGCTGAGCGTGAAGAAGGTATCACCGTCCAGCGTCGTGTGCGAGGGGGAGACGGCCGCGGCCAGCCCATGGTGGGCGATCCGGGCGAGCCGGTTGCAGTCCACCTTCGACAGCTGCATGTTCGTCGCGACCACGCCGATGACGGTGTTCCCGCGCAGGCGCGCGGGTATGATCCCCTGCCGGAGCAGTTCGGTGGATCCCACCAGGCGGCCGGTCTGGGGGTCGCGCGTGCCGGCCAGGACCGAACCGTCGGGTGCCATGACGTCGCCGACCGGATTCACCACCACGAGCGCACCGACGACCGCGCCGTCGGCAAGCGTCTGGGCGGAGGTCCCCACACCCCCCTTCATCGCGCCGGCAGGGCCCCAGACCTTCCCCACAGTCGCACCGGTGCCGGCGCCGACGGATCCCTCTTCCACGGGTCCACCCGAGGCCGCCTGGCAGGCGAGGTAGCCCATCTGCGGACCCGGTCGGACGTCGGGGCGGCCCAACCACAGGTCGAAGATGACAGCCGCGGGGACGATTGGGACACGGGCGACGCCGACGTCGTAGCCCACGCCCCGCTCTTCCAGGTAGCGCATCACGCCGTCGGCGGCTGCCAGCCCGAACGCGCTGCCCCCGGTCAGGAGCACGGCGTGGACGTGCTGCACGTGGCACAGCGGGTGCAGCAGGTCGGTCTCCCGCGTCCCGGGTGCCCCGCCGCGAACCTCGACGCCGGCGGTGGCGCCGGCCTCGCAGAGCACGACGGTGCAGCCGGTGGCCGCCTCGGAGTCCGTGGCGTGCCCCACGCGGATGCCCCACACGTCGGTGATCCCGGTCATCTTCGGCCTTCCTCCCCCCGCGGTACCAGGAACCGGTACCAGGAACCGCCGCAGTGCGTCAGCCTGTGACCTCGCCGGCGACGATGCGCTTGGTCCGTCCGCCTGGCAGGCGCAGGATCAGCGCTCCGTCTTCGTCCACCGACTCGGCCACGCCCTCGTAGGTTCCTGACGGCAGGTCGACGCGCACCCGCTTGCCTAGCGTGGTGGCGCGTTCCCGCCACTGCCCCAGCAGCGTCGCTCGGGCCTCGCCCCGGAAGGCCTCGTAGGCCGTCTCCAGTTCGGCGAGGATCGCGCGCAGCAGCGCCGCACGATCCACGGGCTCGCCGACCACGGCACTCAAGGAGGTCGCCCCCTCCGGCAGACGGTCGGGTTCCACGTTGGCGTTGATCCCGATGCCCACAACGACCCACCGGATTTCTGGCCCCGCCTCGGCCAGGATGCCGCCGACCTTCTTTCGGGCGACGATCAGGTCGTTGGGCCAGCGCAGTCCGACCCGAACCCCGCAGGCACGCTCGATGCCTCGGCTAGCGGCGACGGCGGCGGCCAGGCCCAGCAGGGGGACGTCGTGGGGTGCGGCGATCGGCCGCAGGATCACAGAAAACCACAGTCCTCCCGGCGGGGAGACCCATCGGCGGCCCAGCCGCCCGCGGCCGGCGGTCTGCGTCTGCGCGACCACGACGGTGCCCTCGGGCTCGCCCATGTACGCCAGCGTGCGCGCGACGTCGTTGGTGGATCCGACCGTGTCGAACCAGCGCAGGCGCTGCCCCACGTACCGCGTCCGCAGCCCCGCGCTCACGTCGTTGCACAGGAACGATTCGCCCGACGTCACGACCCGTCCCCAGTCGGCTTGCCGCCGCGTGCCAGGGGGAACAACGTCTGCAGGCGACCCTGGATCTCTTCGACCATCCAATCCAGGTCGTCGAGGACCAGGGTGTCCGCGTCCACCTCGAGGACCGGCGAGGCTTCGTAACGCGCGATCCACTCCTCGTAGCGCTGGTTGAGCTGCTCCAGGTACCCGCGGGGCACGCGCCGCTCGAACGACCGGTCGCGGGCCGCGATCCGCCGTTTCAGGGTGGATACGGAGGCCCGCAGGTAGATGACGAGGTCGGGAGGGCGCAACAGGTCGACCAGCGTCTGGTAGATCTCGACGTAGAAGCGGTAGTCCCGGTCTTCCATCAGCCCCTGGATGTAGAGGTTGCGGGCGAAGATCTCGGCATCCTCGTAGATCGTGCGGTCCTGGAGCACCGGCTCGCCCAGGGATTGGATCCGCCGGCAGTGCGCGAACCGCTTGAGCAGGAAGAACAGCTGGCTGTGGAACGACCAGGCCTGCATGTGCGCGTAGAAGTCTGCTAGGTAGGGGTTCTCCTCCACGGCTTCGTAGAATGGCTGCCACCCGAGCCGGTGGCTGAGATGCGCCGTGAGCGTGGACTTGCCGCTGCCCATGTTCCCGCTGACCGCGACGTACCATTTCATCCTGCCACGAACCTATTCGGACAGCTCCCGGACCCCCTGGTCGCCGACACGTGGAAGCAGTTCAGCAATCCGCGTGCCGTCGGGCAGCTCCAGGTCCGGGGCGATGGCGGCGAGGGGTACGAGCACGAACGCGCGGTCCCGCATGCGCGGATGCGGGATCTGGAGGTCGGACTCGGCGACGGCCCGGTCCCCGTACAGCAGGATGTCGATGTCGATCGTCCGTGGCCCCCACCGTTGGGCCCGCACCCTGCCGAGGGTACGCTCGATGGCCTGCAGGCGCTCGAGCAACGCGCGCGGCGCAAGCGACGTCCTAGCCTCGACCACCATGTTGCAAAAGGGCGGCTGGTCCGTCCTGCCGACGGGAGCCGTCTCGTACACCGCCGAGCGCTGGACGACCGCGACCCCGTGCTCCGACAGGAGCGCAACGGCCCGCCGGAGGTTCGCCTCGCGGTCGCCGAGGTTGGACCCCAGCGACAGGAAGACCCTCTCCGCTGCGCCGCTTTCACTGTCCGTCCGACGCGAGTCCGCCCTCACACCAATGATTCCCCGATTTGCGGCTGCCTTGTCCGTTCGATCCGCACCGCCGCGTACGCGAGAGCGCCCCCCACGTCCGCGTGGGGCTTCCGTACCTCGACGTGCACGGCGCAGACGGCTCCGATCGCCATGACCTGCGCCGCGATCCGCTCCGCCACGGCTTCCAGCAGGCACAGCGGCGGGCCGGTGACCACCGCCTGCACCCGCTCGTACAGGTCGCGGTAGTCGATCGTAGCCGACAGCGCGTCGGTGGTGCCGGCCTCGCGGAGGTCGCAAGACACTTCCAGATCGACGAAGAACACCTGCCCCCGCTCCCGCTCCTCGGGAAGGGCGCCGTGGTGGCCGTAGAAGGCCATGTCCCTCAGGACGATGCGATCCATGTGCTGTCGCGTCGGTTCACTCCATCGGTTCGGGAACGACCTCGAAGTCCACCCACGCCGACGCGCGCGGGGGGGCTGACGTCAGGATACCCCGCGCTCGATAGCGGCCGGGATCCGCCGTACGCCAGACCTCCCGGAAGACCGTCTCGGCGCGAGGACCCAGCGTCTGGTCGACCAGCATCTCGGCGAACGCGCGCCCTTCGGACCAGGTCCACACCCGCTGGCCCGCGCGTTCGACCACGAATTCGTACCGCTGCGTGGTTGGCCAGGTCAGCACCGTCGGAGCGTCGGTGCCGTTCCGCACGCGCAAGGACAGGACGACGGGATCACCGGGAAAGAACCGGTGACCCTCCAGTTCCAACCTCACCTCGACGGCCTCCGCCATGGGCGACCCGAAGTCGATCGGAAGCGGACCCCTTCCGGCCACTTCCTCGCCGCACCTTCTATTCCCTCGATGCGCCGGCCGCTTCCTCCAGCCGCACTTCGAGGACGCGCAGCCGGTCCAGGTTGGTCGCGCGCAGAAACTTCGCGGCGGCCTCCACGAGGGCGCCGACGTCGGCCAAAGACGGCTCGGGCAGTCCCTGGGTGGCGAGGTGCCGATGCGCCGCGCCGAGCAACGCCTCCATGGGGACCAGCCCGATGAACTCACTTCCGGCGACCTCGACCCCGCGCGCGGCGGCCTCGGTCCGGATCGCCTCGAACACGCGGTGCAGCGGCGCGCGCCGGTAGTCGAGCACGTTCATCGAGATCTGTGCCACGCCCCGCTCCGCCAGGTCTACGCCCATCGCCTGCAGACCCTCGAACCCACCCGACGACTGACGGATGCGGCGGGCGATCTCGCGCGCGACGTCCGTGCGCGCGGGGACGATGTTGACGTTCCAGGCGACGAGTAAGCCACGGGCCCCGGTGGCGGTCGCACCGGCCGTGGGGTGCAGCTCGGGTTTTCCCACGTCGGGGTGCCGCTCCGGACGGACGATCTCCGTCCTCAGCGCCTCGTACTGGCCCCGCCGGATGTTGGGAAGCCAACGCCGTTTCGGGCGCAGCGCCGAGTACCCGTAGAAGTACACCGGGATGCGGTGGCGCGCCCACAGCGCACGGGCGAAGCAGCGGCTGAGGGCGACGCAGGTCTCCATGTCGACGCCCCGCAGGGGTACGAACGGGACGACGTCCACGGCCCCGATCCGCGGGTGGCGGCCACGGTGCGTCCGCATGTCCACCGCCCGTACCGCGACGTCCGCCGCCGCCAGCGCAGCGTCCACTACGGGTTCGGGCGGACCCACGAACGTGAACACCGAGCGATTGTGAGACGCATCGGCGCTGACGTCGAGCAGCCGGACGCCGGGCGTGGCGGTGATGGCGTCGGCGATGGTGGCGATCGTCTGCGGCCGACGGCCCTCGCTGATGTTCGGGACGCACTCGACCAGCATCTCCTGCCGCGGCACACCGCCGGTCGCCATCCGCTTGCTGGGTCCCACCGCCCGTCTCCCGTCTGGGCCGGCCATCCTCCGCAGCCGGCCTTCGCTCCTGTATCATACGGGTGGTCGTCCTCGCGTTTCACCGGAGTCCTCGGACCGTGCACAACCGCCACCGCGCCGAGCGGCTGAGCCGCCTGCTTTCGCTGATCCTGCGGCACCGACCGGAGACGGTCGGGCTGGCCTTGGACCGCCACGGTTGGGTCCCGCTCGATGCCCTGCTCGAGGCGGTGCGGACGCAGCGCGGATGGGAGACGGTGACCGCAGCGGACCTGGAGGCCGTCCTGGCCCTGCCCGGACGCCGCCGCTTCGAACTCCGCGAGGGCCGTGTCCGCGCGCGCTACGGGCACAGCGTGGACGTCGAGCCCCCGTCGGAGCCCGTGCGCCCGCCGGAGTGGTTGTACCACGGGACCACACGGGATCGGCTGGCGGCGGTCCTCAAAGAGGGGCTGCGTCCGCAGGGCCGCCGGTTCGTCCACCTCTCGCTCACGCCCGCCCAGGCTCTGGAGGCGGCCCGGCGGCACGGTACCGAGCCGGTTGTACTGACGATCCACGCCCGGCGCGCGCACGACGCCGGCGTGCGGTTCTATGCGGGCAGCCCCGAGGTCTATCTGGCCGAGGCCGTCCCGCCGGAGTTCGTCCGCTCCGACCCCCGAAAGCCGGCGGTCGGAGCGCGCGAGGCGACTACGGCTCCCTGACGGCGTGGTTGGATTCTCGGACCCGCGAGAAGTGCACGACCGTGACCCAGTCGTCCATGCCCACCGGCCGCTCATAGATAGAAGCGAGGAACTCGATCAGCTCCTCGTGCCGCCGCAGTTCGGGGTGGTCTCGCTCGATCTCCCGCGGGGACAGATCGCGGATCTGCTTGAGCTCGACACGATCGATGACGGCAGTGAAGATCTTCTGCCGCTCCCCGAACCGCCGACCGACGGTGACCCACACCAGCGTCCCCGCCTCATACTTGCCACGCTTGTCCCCCAGTCGGATTGTGGCGGTCTTGCGCCCCTGCCGGATCTGCTCGGCGAACACGGTCGAGTAGAAGTTGAGCACGTACACGGCCGAAGCTACGGCTGCGGCATCGTCACGGTGGCCTGCTGGGCGCCTCGGGTCTTCGTGCCGCGCGCGACCTCGCGCCCTTGCAGCGTGTACCGGATGACCACGGTCTGCAGGGACCGCACCACCGCATCGTCCAGCTGCGGAGGCGGCTGGAACAGCCGCTCGGCCGCCACATCCGTGACGTCGGTGAAGAACTGCCGCCACTGGGCGCGGTCGGCGGGCAGCGCGCGGACACCGTCCATCGAGATCTCCATCTCCGCGGTCGTCCCTTCCAGGCGAACCGCCTTCACGGTGTCCTCGCCGACGAACGACTCCGTCAGGTTGCGCACGATGACGTCCGGCGAAGGAGGGCGTCGGGCCTGCTCGTATCGGTACTGCCAGGCCGCCAGCAGCAGCCCCAAGACGACGACCGCCACGACGTACACGATCACCGGGCGCATGGGGAGGATGTCGCGTGCCCTTGCCAATGCCTCACCTCCGAGCAAACCGGTGGTCCCGCAGTGAGATCGACGAGACTCCGGTCGCAAGCACCGGTCAGGCGAAGTATACTATAGCCGGAGCGAAGGTCGACCCCGTTGCACACGACGCGAACCGCAGGAGGCCGAGGGTGGAACGGGCGGCTTTGATCGTTGTCGATCTGCAGAACGACTTCTGCCCCGGGGGTGCGCTGGCCGTCGCCGAGGGGGACCGCATCGTGCCGATCGTGAACGAGCTGGCGTCGCGGTTCCAGCGGGCCGGTCGGCCGGTCGTCGCGACCCAGGACTGGCACCCGGCAGACCACGTCTCCTTCGAGAACCGCGGCGGACCGTGGCCTGCGCACTGCGTCCAGGGCACACCCGGAGCCGACTTCCACCCCGCGTTGCGCCGCGAGCCGATCACGCACATCGTGCGGAAGGCCACGCGTCCCGATGAGGAAGCGTACTCCGGCTTCCAGGGGACGGGGCTCGCGGGTCTGCTGACCGCGCTGGGCACCGAAGAGGTGTACATCTGCGGACTGGCCACTGATTACTGCGTCCACGCCACCGCGGTCGACGCGTCCCGTGCGGGGTTCGCCGTCACGGTCGTGGAGGACGCGGCGCGGCCCGTCTTCCCCGATCAGGTGGCGGACAAGCGGCGGGAGTGGGAACGGTTGGGGATCCGCGTCCTCCGTTCGGCGGACCTGCTCGCGGGCGCAAACCCATAGACAGCCCGCGGTCACGACCCAGTCTCTCACAGCGGACGGTACAGCGCAACGCTAGCCGCGCGGCTGCAGCCACGGCCGCAGCAGGTAGACGGCCGCGACGATCACGCCGACGTCGACGATCGTCTCGAATCCCAGGCCCACAACGAATCCCGCGACGATCACGTCGCGGAGGGGCAGCAGCCCAGTCGCGACGTAGAACAGCACGTTGAGCGCGTGACCCACGAGGATCGTGAGGGAGGCGAGCACCGGGTGTGCGTTGCGGGCCAGGCCAGCGGCCGCGCCCATCGCGGTGTGGGGCAGGATGGCCCAGCCCTCGAACGGTTTGGCCGCGGTCGGCGTGAGGACGAAGTTGACGGCTGTCCCGACCAGGCCGACCATCCCCCCGACGGCCGGACCGAACAGAATGCCCGCGATCACGACGACGGTCATGTTCAGCGCGATCACGGCCCCCGGGATCATCGGGTTGGGCAGGTACTGCGTCACGAACTGCCCGATGACGACGTATAGCGCCGCGAAGATCGCCCCGTAGGTCAACTGGCGGGTGCTCACGAGGTCCCCTCCCGCCGCCCTACCCAGCTTCCGGCTTGGGGCGCAGCGGGGCCGCGGGCGCGGCCACGGACGGGGCGGCGGTCGGCGCGGGAGCGGCTTCTGGCCGTTCCTCCACCGGCTCGTCCAGCGGGCGACCGCTCAGCAGACGCTCGAGTTCCTCCCCATCCAGCGTCTCCTTGTCCAGCAGGGCCCGTGCGACGAGCTCGAGCTTGTCGCGGTTGCTCTCGATGATCCGGCGGGCGCGGCCGTAGCACTCGTCGATGATCCGCCGCACTTCCTTGTCGATCTCGTAGGCCACTTCCTCACTGTAGTTCCGGCTCTCCACCAGGTCGCGCCCCAAAAACACCGGACCGTGCCGCTTGCCCAGCGACATCGGACCGAGCTTCTCGGACATGCCGAAGTCGGTGACCATGCGGCGCGCCATGTCGGTGGCCTGCTCGAAGTCGTTCTCGGCGCCCGTCGTCACCTCGCCGAACACCAGATCCTCTGCCACGCGGCCGCCCATCGCGACCGTGATCTCGTCCAGCAGCTCTGCGCGCGTACGCGTGTAGCGATCCTCCGGCGGCATGCCCATGACGTATCCCAGCGCCATGCCGCGCGAGACGATCGTGACCTTGTGCGGCGGGTCGGCGTGCGGGAGCAGCTTGCGCAGGATCGCGTGCCCGGCCTCGTGGAACGCCACCAGCTCGCGCTCCTTCTGGGACAGCACCCGGCTGCGCCGCTGCGGGCCGGCGATGACGCGCTCCACCGCCTCGTCGAACTCGGCCATCGTGATGCGGCGCTTGTTGCGCCGCGCCGCGAGCAGCGCGGCTTCGTTCACCAGGTTCGCCAGATCCGCGCCCGAGAACCCCGGGGTGCGCTTGGCCAACACGTCCACGTTGACGTCCTCGGCCAGCGGCTTGCCGCGCAGGTGCACCTCCAGGATGGCCTTGCGCCCCTTGGTGTCCGGGTTGTCGACCACCACGCGCCGGTCGAAGCGGCCGGGCCGCAGCAGCGCCGGGTCGAGGATGTCCGGACGGTTCGTCGCCGCGATCACGATGATGCCGGCGTTGGGGTCGAAGCCATCCATCTCGACCAGCAACTGATTGAGCGTCTGCTCGCGCTCGTCGTGGCCGCCACCCAGACCCGCGCCCCGCTGCCGACCGACGGCGTCGATCTCGTCGATGAACAACAGGCACGGCGCGCTCTTCTTCGCCTGCTCGAACAGATCCCGGACCCTCGACGCGCCGACCCCGACGAACATCTCGACGAACTCCGAACCGGAGATGGAGAAGAACGGCACACCGGCCTCTCCGGCCACCGCTTTGGCCAGCAGCGTCTTGCCCGATCCCGGCGGTCCGACCAGGAGCACGCCCCGCGGGATCTTCGCGCCCAGCGCCTGGAATTTCTTCGGGTGCTTGAGGAACTCGATGATCTCCTGCAGTTCCTCCTTGGCCTCGTCGCAGCCGGCGACGTCGTCGAACGTCACCTTCGTCTTGGACTCCTGGTGGAGCCGGGCGCGGCTCTTGCCGAACGACATCGCCTGGTTGCTGCCGGACTGGGCCTGGCGGATCATCAGAAACCACAGGCCGATGATCAAGATGAGCGGGAGGAAGGTGCTCAACAGGTTCGGCCAGGGCGAGTTGCGGGCGGATGCTTCGACCCCGAACGGGATCCCCTTCTCGCGCAACAGCGCCTGCACCTGCGCGGTGGTCTCCTTCGAGTACGTGGTGCGGAACGGCTGACCGTCCTTGCGCTGGCCTGTGATCGTGCTGGCGTCCTCGTTGAACACGACCCTGCCGGCGACCTGGCCGGATTCGACCATGGTGAGAAACTCGCTGAAGTCCACCTGGCGGGGGACGTTCCGCGTGCTCCGGTACATGGGCACCAGCACGAACATCACCACGGTGATGACCAGTGCCCATACCATCAGGCTTCGCACGTAGCGGTTGGCCACGAACCGACCTCCTCGATCGCCCGGTCCCACCGGAAGACGCGGCCGGCGCGATCAGTATAGCATCCGGCCGGCGCGGTCTCCGCTCAGCCGTTGGATGCGATCAACGGCCACGCGCGAACCCGCACCCGCCGCTTTGAGCCCACCCGCGGCCGTGCCCGGGCGGCCGCCCGGTGCCCGATGACCCACAGCACCTCCCCGCTCGGCGCCGCGATGACGCCGACGCGGCCCCGTTCCCAGCGCGGTACCTTCGCGTCCGTGAGCACGTCCGATACCTTGCGCCCGCCGCGCACACCCGGAAGGTTCAGGCGGTCGCCGGGCCGGCGGTTCCGCAGCACCAGCCCGGACGCTGCGACCTCCGGGTCGAGCTCGACCTCCCATGTGCCGCGCGGTTCCCGCGGCGCGTCCGCCGGCTCGACCGAGGTCTCCACCAGCAACCCGAGTTCGGTCGACAGCACGCGCCCGGGCACCGGCAAACACACCTCGACCGCGGGCAGTTCTTCCTCCGACGGTGTGCCGATGACGAGCTCCTCCGACGTGCGCCGCGCCCGCAGGCCGCCCGGCAGGGTCGTCTCGCTGCCGGTCCGACCGCGCAGGGCCTGCCACCGTACGTTTTCCAACTGAACGAAGGAAATCCCGTCTTCGTTTCCCGCGCGCGCGGCAACCTCGCGGAGCACGCGCCGCTGCAGCGCGACGGGCAGCTCCCGAAACCGATGCAGCGAGATTCTCCAGCTCCCGCCCTCCGCTTGCGCGACGGCGGCGAGCGCTCGCAGCGTTCGCTCCACCCACTCGGTTTCCTCCTCTCTTACGATCTCGGCGACGTGAGCCAGCGTCTCGACGACGCGGGGGTTTTCTTCGGCGAGCACCGGCAGCACGCGGTGGCGGATGCGGTTGCGGGCGATCCGCAAGTCGCGGTTCGTTTCGTCCTCGCGCCAGCCGACCCCGGCATCCCGCACCAGCACCTCCAGGTCGGCTCGCCGCGTCCACAGCAGGGGGCGAACGACGTCGACGCCCCCGCCCAGCGTGCGCCGGGGCAGGATCCCCGCCAGCGCACCGGGACCCGCTCCCCGCAGCAACCTGAGCAGGACCGTCTCGGCCTGGTCGTCCATCGTGTGGCCCGTGGCCACCAGTGGCGCGCCGGCTCGTTCCGCCATCCGTCTCAACGCCTCGTAGCGCGCCTGGCGGGCGCGGGCTTCGAGGCCGGCGCCGTCCAGCCCCTCCACACGCTCGACGTGCACCGGCATCCCGAGGTCGCGGCACAGACCCTGCACGAAGGCGGCGTCGGCGTCCGCGGATTTCCGCAGGCCGTGGTGGACGTGTCCTACTTCGAGGCTTAGGCGCCAGGGCGCCCCAAATCCGCGCAGCGCCAGCAGCAGCGCCACAGAATCCCGTCCGCCCGAGCAGGCCACGAGGATGCGGGTTTCGGGACCGAACAGGCCGTGACGTTCGACGTCGCGCTGGATCCGGCGAATGACCGTCCTGGGCGGGAGCATGACCGTGGCCGTCGTGGTGGCGGCGGAGGGATTCGAACCCACGACACCGCGGGTATGAACCGCGTGCTCTGACCAACTGAGCTACGCCGCCGACACAGACAGTATACAGGAGTCGGCGGTGGCGGGCCGACCCGCGCGGCGAACAAAAAGTCCCGGCCCACCGCCGGGACTTGCCTTGCTAGACTTCGCCCTCCAGGTGGGCCGGGATGGGTGTTCTACTCAAGTGGGCACCACCTCCTTTCCCGTTGACCACCTTGGTCTAGCGCGCACGCTACCACAGGCGCCTTGGCGATGTCAAACAGCAGCGGTACGATCAAGGCCGGTGGTCACGGACCGGGGCTCAGGGGTCGGAGATCGGAACCTCGCGGTCAGCCTGTCGCGGCCCAGGGATCCGCAGACGATCTGGCTGGTGGTCGCGCTGCTCGTCGCCGCGGCCGGCCTGCGTTTGTGGCGTGTCGATCAGCCACCTGCGCAGTACTTCGACGAGATCTACTACGCACGCACCGCTCAGGAGTACCTCACCGGCGCGCCGATCTACGAGTGGACACACCCGCCGCTGTCCAAGCTGCTGATCGCCGCGGGCGTGCGAGTGTTCGGCCTCACCCCCCGAGGATGGCGGGTGGCACCGGCTCTGTTCGGTGTCCTGTTGATCGCGGCGCTGTACCTGCTGGGCTGCTGGGTCTTCGACAACCCGCGCAAGGGCGTCCTGCTGGCGTTCGTGGGTACGATCGAGCCGTTCTTTCTCGTGGAGTCGCGCATCGCAAAACCGGAAATCTTCCTCGTCGGCTTCGCCGTCGCGGCCTACGCATTCTGGTGGGCGGCGCTGCGCAGCGGCCGCCTGAGGTGGTTGTATCTCGCCGGCCTGTGCGCCGGGGGGGCAGCAGCCACCAAGTGGACCGGCGCGGCGACCACCGCCGTCCTCGTCTTCGCCACGATCCTCGCCTGGCGACGCGGTGCGATGCGCGTGCGGCCTGGACACGCTGCGGCCGCGCTGCTGCTCCTGCCGCTGGTGGTCTACGCGGCCTCCTACGCCCCGCACCTCGCCCGCGGCGAAACCCTCGGAGACGTGCTGCGCCTGCACCGCAACATGTACGGTTACCACAGCACGCTCCAGGCGACGCACCCGTACACGAGCGCGTGGTGGACGTGGCCGTTGCTGCTGCGGCCGATGTGGTACCACTACGAAGCCACCGGCGGGACGATGACCGGCGTGTTCGCGGTGGGAAACCCGCTGTTGTGGTGGGCAGCCATCCCCGCGATCGCACTCGTGGCCTGGCGCGGCTGGACGCACCGGCGGCTGGAGGATGTGTTCGTGGCAGCCGGGTTCGGTCTGACCTATCTGCCCTACGCGGTGATCGGGCGGCTGCTGTTCGTCTATCACATGCTGCCCGCGCTGCCGTTCGCCTACCTGGCGCTGCTGTCCCTGGCAGACGCCGCGGCGGCGCGGACGGGACTGCGCTGGGTGACCGCGTATCTGGTTGTCGCCGCTTTGGTGTTCGTGTACTATCTACCGGTCCTCACCGCCTACCCGGTGCCCGCGCACTGGCTGCGGTGGTGGATCTGGATACGCTCCTGGGTGTAGCGTCGTGGATTCCGTCCGCCGTTGGTTCCAACACCAGACCGACCTTGCGAGGCGAAACGTGACGGTCGTCTTGCTGATCCTCCTCTCCGTCGTGCTCGGTGCCGTCGGGCAGATCCTCCTCAAGGCCGGAGCGGTACGGCTGGGAGCGATCCCTGACGTCGGGATGCTGCTGTGGCGCATCGCGACCAGCCCTCACATCCTCGGTGGCTTCTTGCTGTACGGTGTGGCCAGCGTGCTGTGGATCGTGGTCCTGTCCCGCGCGCCGCTGAGCCTCGCCTATCCGATGCTGTCGCTGGGATACGTGATCGTCCTGCTGGCGTCGGCGTTTCTGTTCCAGGAGATCATCCCGGCGGTCCGTATCGCGGGAATCGCGGCGATCGTCTTCGGGCTGATCCTGGTGAGCAGCAGCGCGTGAGCGACCGCCGGCGGTCGGCGGAGGTCGGCGGTCGGCTCCCGGCCGGGATCTCCGCCTTCTTCCCCGCCCACAACGAAGAGGGCAACGTCGAGACCACCGTCCGAAACGCGGTGGACGTGCTGAGCGCTCTGGGTGTGCCGTTCGAGGTGATCGTCGTCGACGACGGCAGCATCGACGGCACGGCTGATGTCGTCCTCCGCCTGCAACGGGAAGACCCGCGGGTGCGGCTGGTGCGCCACGACCGCAACCGCGGCTACGGAGCCGCTCTCCGCACCGGGTTTGCCGCCGCCCGCCACGAGTGGGTCTTCTTCAGCGACGCCGACGCGCAGTTCGATCTCCGGGAGATCGGCCGCCTGTTGCCCCAAACGCACAAAGCGGACGTGGTCGTCGGCTACCGCCTCCGCCGCCGCGATCCTTTTCACCGCAAGCTGTTCGGTCGGATGTGGAACCTGCTCGTGCGGGCGCTGTTTGGCCTGCGCGTACGGGACATCGACTGCGCGTTCAAGCTCCTCCGCCGGTCGCTGGTCGCAGACCTCCCCCTGCGCTCCGAGGGCGCCTTCGTCAGCACCGAACTGCTGTGCCGGCTTTCCCACCGGGGCGCCCGCATCATGGAAGTCGGCGTCTCGCACTACCCGCGGCGGTGGGGAAAGCCTAGCGGCGGCAACCCAAGAGTGGTCCTGCGCGCGTTCCTTGAATTGTGGCGACTGCGGGCGGAGTTGCGGCCCCGCGCGTCGTAGAATTCCGACGGCGGTCCAGCCTCACGTCCCGGCCAGCCCGCAGCCGGTCCGGCCGCGTTCGAGATGCGTTCGAAAACTGCCACACATGCAACGAGGCAGCACCCCTGGCGCCTCGACCTGCTCGGGGCTCCGCGCCTGCATGGGCCCCGCGGGGACGTCTGCTACCTCGACGGCAAGACGGCTGCCCTCCTCGCCTACCTGGCATCGCGGGGCCGGTCTCCCGATCCCTCGCCGCCAGCCTGCTGTGGCCCGACAGCAGCGAGTCCGCCGCCCGCAACAACCTCTGCCAGCTCCTGCACCGCCTCCGCGCCACCGGACCGATCATCCGAGGGGAGGATCCCCTGGCGCTGGCTCCCAACGTGGACGTAGACGTCACCCGTGTGCTCGGAGGGTCGGCCCAAGGCCGGGGACATCCCGTCGCGAGCGCCGTCGGCGAACTCTTGGCAGGCATGGACTACGCGGACTGCGACGAGCTGGACGAGTGGATGCTCGCGGAGCGCGAGCGCGTCCGCCAGGCCCAGCGCGCCGCCCTGGAGTGCGAGGCCGACCGGTTCGAGGCCGACGGCGACTTCAACGCCGCACTGGCGACCGCGCAGGTGCTGCTGGAGATGGAGCCGGTGTCCGAAGCCGCCCACCGCAGGATCATGCGGCTTCACTACCTGAACAACGACCGGCCCGCGGCGCTCCAAGCCTACCACCGCTGCCAGGCGATCCTCAGACAAACGCTGTGTGTCGATCCCCTGCCCGAGACCGTGGCTCTGGCGCGTCAGATCGAGCGAGGCACCGTCCTGCCCGGGACGGCCGGGCGCAGGAGTCCGATCCCCCCCGGCGCTGCTCCGACCGCCGGTGCTGGCCGGCCGCGAGCGGGAGTGGGCGCAGATGGAAGCCGCGTGGAACGCCGGTGAGGTCATTTTCCTGGCCGGCGAGCCGGGGGTGGGCAAGACGCGGCTGGCGTTGGAGTTCGGGGTCGAGTTCGGAGACTACCTGGTGTCCAAGACCACCTCAACCGATCCGTTGCCCGGTGGCCTGCGGTGGATCCACACGTTCCGACCGGCGGAGATGCCGGCGGAATGGGCACAGCAGGTGGAGAGCGGCGGGGATCGGGGTCCTCATCGAGGTCCGTCCGCTCGATGAGGCCGGCGTAAGGGATCTGCTGTCCGGTATGGGCATCGAGGACCCTGACCGTCTGGCCGAGGACGTCATGAGGTTGACCGGCGGCAACCCGCTGTTCGTCGTCGAAACGATGAAAACCTTGTTCGAAGCAGGTGCGCTGGGAGGTGAGGTACCCCGACGCATCCCCCTGCCGCAGCGCGTCGGAGCAGTGATCCGGCAGTGCCTGGACAGGCTGTCCGAGGACGCGCGCCAGCTGGCGCGCGTCATGGCGGTCGCCGGCCCGGAGTTCACCGAAGCGCTGGCAGCGACAGCGCTGCGCTTCAACGAGACCCGCCTGGCCGACGCCGTGGCCGAACTCGAGGCAGCGCAGATCACACGGCGGGGTCGGTTCACGCACGACCTCCTGATGGAAGCCGTGCTGGCTTCCGCGCCCGCTGCCGCGAGCGCCGCCCTGAATCGGGCAGTGGCGTCCCATCTCGAAGGGCCTCCGGCCGACCCGGCGCGGATCGCGCACCACTGGGAGGCAGGGGGGCATCCGCAGCGCGCTCTGGCCTGGCTGGTGCGGGCCGCCGAAGCGGCGGTCGCCCGCGGGGCCCGCCAGCAGGCGGCGGAGTGGCTGGAGCGCGTGGTCGCACAGGCACCGGATGCCAGCGAGCCAGGCCGAGGCGATGTGGCGCCTGGGACAGATCCTCGGCTCGAAGGACGCTCAGCGCGCGGGCCGTCCTCCGGCGGGCGCTTGAGATACGACTACCCTCCAGGTTCGCCTCTGGACGAGCCCGGCTCCCGTCCTTCCAGCCGCTGGAGCCTCGCCAAGCGCTTCTGAGATGGTCTTCCTGGTCGGCTTCAACAGCGACCTCGATCGCACCACAGGGGCGGCCATGGGGAGTGTATGCGGATTCGGCCAAGGACTGGACCACTTCATCGACGGCGGGTATTTTGCACCGAGGAACGCGGACGGCACGTACAACGTGCATAGAATATCAGACTTTGCGGTGACGGGTACCGCAACCGTCGCCTTGACCGGCTCGACCGTCACGTTGACAGTCAACCTGGCCACCGGCCTGGAGGGAGACGACGGCCGTACCGAAGCGCATGCCATCGTGGGACTCGGCCCCTCCGACTTTCGCGATTGTGCGCCTGACGCCGGCCAAATGCTGCCAACCCGGCTACGGAACCAGCGGACCATCTTGGATGGCCCTTCGCAGTAGCTAGGCGTACACCCCTGGCGAGGGGGCGGGTTACCCCGCCCCCTCGTGGCAGGTAGGTGAGTGATCCAGTCTTGAACTGATATGACTTCA